>NZ_DASQIX010000108.1:0-46800 GCF_035631355.1 Alloacidobacterium sp. | reverse complement strand
ATCACTATCTGGTGCACGAATCCCTTTCGTCCATGGCCGATAAGCTCAAGCCCTACGGTTTTATTCGCATCCACCGATCGGTCGTCGTGAATATCTCGGCCGTTGAGGTGATCCGGCCTCTAGCGACGGGGGAATCCAAGCTGCGTGTAAGAGGCGGGAAGGAGTACTTGGTCACGCGTACATACAAACACAACCTCAGAGATCTAGCTCAACTGTGGGTAGGAACGGAATGGCTTTGCGGATAAGCGGAGCGCCCATTTTCTCGGCGCATCACTATGGATCGATGGTCGCGACAAAATAGACCCAATTGCCTAGCGATCCATTCTCTGAAGGATTGGACCCAATAAGTATGCGACGAAGAAGCCGCACGACCATATGAAGGCCGATCCTCAAAGAGTTACCGGCTAACCCTGCTGACTTCTACACACGTCGCTGGTTCGTCTACATCACGGGCCTCTGCGACTTGGCCGTATCGTCGACTTTCTGGACAAGTGCATTTGTCGGATGTTGCCAACAGGGCAATAGCGTTCATCGACCGAGTTGCGCCCGGTTGGTCGCCCACCCGGAAATAACTCAAGAGTAAACACCTGAGACCGAGACGACCGCCGTCTTCCAAGATAGATACCGACTAACACCCTAGCGTCTGGCAATTTCTTTTTTGGAGATGTCGGGATTCTCGTAAGAAGCACCAGGTCACTGCGTTACTTGATGGTGCAATTCTGGTGTCAGTTGCGTTCGCAATTGGGTGCGAGGCGCTGCGAGGCAAGTGAAACGCGATCGATAATTTTCAATAACTTGGGGAGATCTTGCAGGCTGTTGCAACTGTCTGCGAGGGGCGAGGACACATCCTAAGTCTGGTGCGTCTGCCAATTCCGCCACTTTCGCATGGGCCGTACTGCAATTTCATTTTACGCGACATTATTCCGCGGCGAACAGAGGCTGCGCGAGCATCTGTTCGCGCAGACGTTGCAGAATTTTGAGCAACTCATGCGCGATAGAGTGCAGGTTGGCAGGCAGGATGTGGCTTGCAGTTTTGCCCGCCAGGTCTGAGGGCAGCGCTGGAGCCTGGATCCCTGGCGGCATTGGCAGCTTTGATCGTTGAGCATCAAGGTAAGTGGCCATGTCGTTCAGTGTCTGGGCGCATGACTGGTCGAAATCCTGCAGAAGAGCCTCGGCCTGGGCGGACAGTTTTTCTGTCGAGCCGAACACACGGTACTGCAGTAGCGCGAGTTGCAGCAGATACGCCGTCCGCAGGGCGGCCTGCCAGCGGCGGATGCGGTCACGCGCGGCCATATGTTGCACGCGAAGTGCGCCCAATTCAAAGGGCACGGCGTCCGCCTGGGAATTGACAGCAGAAAAATTCGCATA
Organism: Alloacidobacterium sp.; assembly: GCF_035631355.1. Classification (NCBI taxonomy): domain Bacteria; kingdom Pseudomonadati; phylum Acidobacteriota; class Terriglobia; order Terriglobales; family Acidobacteriaceae; genus Alloacidobacterium; species Alloacidobacterium sp. The sequence continues at coordinate 45,432 of NZ_DASQIX010000108.1, read as the reverse complement.
GATTTTGTCGCGAAGGCGGCGCGCTGAGGTAATGGCCTCGGCGTCGTGCGGGCGAATGCTGTAGACGGCCAACTCGGCAAGCAACCGCAGGTTTTTGTTGAAGGCTTTCACCATTTCGTCGGTGGCGCTGGTAGGCTGCAACCGCTCGAAGGCCAGCCACATCATGGCGATTCCCAGCAGCACACCCAAGGTGCGGTCGCGGGCTATAGTAAGCGAGCGCTGGATGGTGAAATCGTTGAGATGAATCAGATAAAAGGCCAGGGCGATTTGCAGTCCGCAGTAGGAGAGACGGGAACTCGATGTTCCCACCCAGGCGGCGACGGTGGAAACGGCAACGAAGAGCAGCGTGAATCCAGTAATGGAATCGATGTTGGGCAGGATGAAAATCTGCGCGCCGAGACCGAAGATGAATCCGCCGATGACCGCTCCTACGACGCGCAGCACTTGTTTCTGCCGTGACGCGCCAATGGTGGAAAGCGCTGTGAGGACGCAGGTGGTCACTGACGTAGCCAGTCCTGGCCATGACAGCGATACATACACGATGTAGCACAGCGTTCCTGCGAGGCAGCCGCTTAAGGCAAAACGCAGGTGGTCAGGATTGGTGAATGCGTCCGGCACCAGGATGCCTTGTTGCGGCTCAGGTTCATAAGCCTGGGCGCGAAAAGCTTCGAGCGACGCCGAGCCTTCGACGACGCGAGGCATGAGGGCGATCATCCCTTCCAACTCGCGCAGCAGGGAATCGTGCGAGGACGTTGCCTCCGTTTCAAGAATAGGCGGCTTCTCGCCGGAGATGAGAAACCGCCGGACTTCGGCAAGTTCAGTTGCCAGTTTTGCCGCGAGCTTGCTGTCAGACGCGGAAACATAGGGAAGTGTATGCGTCATGGCCGCGGCGAAATCAATGGCCCGGCCAGTGAGCGAAATCACAGCCGACATTTGCGCGCGATAAGTGCGTGTATAGCGGGCGCGCGCCAGCAGACGACGCAGCGTGCCCACTCCTATGGTTGCAAACTGGGTGAGCCGGCCCGTGATTTCTTTAGGAATCGGCTTATCGGCGGCATAGCAGGTGAGTAGGTCTTCCAGTGTCTCTAAGCGCGCATTCAATCCAATAAAAATCTGGTCATGTTTCTGGAAGGCATGGAAGACCACCTCGACCACGATGGTGACGGCTGCGGCGATGGCTGGTGAAAGGACCTGCCACAGCGTCTGCTCTATGTTGTGTTCAGCCGGGCCGGGCAGATACCAGACGCCGACGACGCCCGTGCCGATTAACCCGATAATGCCGGCCACGGCGAAGTTCGCCAGCGTGCGAATAAGAAAAAAGATGAGGAAGATGCTGAAGCATTCCCAGAAAAAGTGAGTGATGGGAATGGACGCGAACATCCTGGCGCCGATGGGCACGAAGGCGACGGCCATGATCAGGGCAGCCCCAACTCCGACGACAGATTTTGCTGTGGAGACCAGATTTTCACGAGAGATCACGAACGCAATCAGAGCGCCGGCTGCTCCGCCAGGCACGCGAAAGGTCATGATGAGGAGCATGGTGATCGTGACGGAGATCACAATGCGTGCAACCATGACGCCGCGGCCCGGATAAGGAGTGAGCTCGTTTTTCAGGAACCTCCAGGCCCAGGATGTGAAGCCCTGGTTCGCCGGAGCAGTGAGGGTCGCGGTCGCCATAGCTAGTTTGCTTTTGACGGTGAAGATTCGCCGTGAATGACAACGACTGCCGATTCGCTCAGACGGAATAGATCATTGGGGGCAGCTTCGATACGGACGCGCACGGGAAAGCGCGACGCCAGATGCACCCAGTTGAGCGTGCGCTGCACGTCGGGCAGTCCTTGCGTCAGGCGTCCTACGACATCAGCGTCGGGTGTGACGCCAAAGCCGATACTGTCGACAACTCCATTGAAGCGGATGTTGGGGCGCGACAGAACGTAGACATCTGCTTTCATGCCTGGATGAATGTGGTGCAATTGCGTCTCACGGAAATTGGCTACGGCCCACCAGGTCCGCGTATCAATAAGCGTGAATATCTCTTGCCCTGTATGCGCATAGGCCCCTTCTGAAATGGTGAGGTTGGTAACGCGGCCATTGAAGGGTGCAATGAACTTGCAGTTGTCGAGGTTGTATTGGGCCAGATCGATTGCGGAAGTACGTCCCGTGCGCTGTGCGGTAAGGGGTTCGAGGGTGGTCACGGCGTGCGTTGCCTGTTGCACCTGCTGGTTGCTTTGCTCAAGCTGTGCTTCAGCCTGCTTATATTGCGCCTGCGCCGAATCAAGCCGCGCCTGCGCCAGGGCGAGTTGAGAGCGGGCCTGCGCGGAGGCCTGCTGGCGCGTGGTTTGCAGCGTTTTTGCCTGGTCGATCTGGTCAACGGTGACAAACTGCTTGGCCAGCAGCGGTTCAATACGATGCAGGTTGTTGGTGGCGTATGCCGTTTCGGCATCAGCGCGGTCCACCGCCGCTTTTGCATTGATCACGTCCGCTTTGGCTTCATCGACGGCGGCGGCAGCCCGCGATACGTTGGCCTCGGCGCTTTTGACGCTAGCCTTTGCCACGTCCACCGCGCTGGTTTGTGACGCGATGGTGCGGCCCGTATCGACGATCTGGCCTTCAAGCGAAGCGCGCTGCGATTTTGCCTGCTCGAGAGCATAGGCGTAGGGGCGCTCATCGATGTCGAAGAGCAGGTCGCCTTGCTTCACCAATTGATTGTCGACCACATTCAGTTTGACGATGGGGCCGCTGACGACTGGCGCGACCCCGATAAAGTTGGCAAAGACTTCGGCGTCGTCAGTGCGCGGGTTTTCGCTAACCGTGTGTAGCACCAGCAGGCCCGTAATAGCGGCGAGCAAAATCGAGGCGACGCTGATGATGCGTCCGATGCGGCGGCGATTTTCTTCAGATTCGATGAGCGCCATAGTTTCTCGATTCAACTGAAAATGACGAGCCACAGAACGAAGGAACAAAAAGCCGCTATGCAGGGATAAACAAGGATTGACGGCTGGATATACTTTTCGATTTCAATCCGGGCAAAAAGCCAGTGCGCGCCCCATGCCAGCAGAATGCCCGCGAGAATGCAAAATAGCCAGGCCGGAAAGAACGACCCTAAGATGCTGAAAGTCGGTGCGCGCTCACAACCAACAAGCAAAGCCAGGGTACTCAGCGCCGGCAAGCCTTTAATTTTTTTCTCAGCGAGGGGCACGAGACAGCTTCCTCCCTTTTCGTTCTTCATCATGGACCCGCCTTTGGCGGTACTGCCAGCAGGTCGCCCGTTTTGAACGCCAGAGCGGCAACTTGCAGCAAAAGCTGTGTGCGTGCAGTCACGTCTTCCGAACGCGCCTGCGCCAGCGCCTTTTGCGCGGCGACGACATCCAGGAGGTTACGTACGCCATAACCATATGATTCATGCGCTGCTGAATACGACTGGTCGGCGGCGGCGAGCAAATCCGCAGCGGCCTGCTGCTGGCGCTGTGCTGTTTGCACATTCGAATAAGCTGTCCACACCTCGTTCGCGATCTGATCTCGCAGCGAATTGATTTGCGCCAGCGTCGCTGCCTTTTCAGCATTTGCCTGCGCAATTTCATGCTCGCGGCGCCCGCCGTCAAAGATAGTCCATTGGAGACCCAGAGTTACATTCCATGTTTCAGAGGTGATATAGCCGGGAGGCAGTTGCGCCTGTTGTCCATATTGATGGATCAGACCGCCGTCGCCGTTGAAACTGAGCGTTGGATAGATGCGCGACTTTGCCTGCTTGATAGCTGCGCTGGCTTCTCGCAACTGAGCCAGTTGTGCTTTGAGGTCCGGACGCTGCTCGAAAGCGCGGTCGATGGCCGCATCGACCGATTCAGCCAGTTCACCCGGCATTTTAAGCTCGTTGACGGCCTGCACATGATAAGGCGTCTGCGGAGGCAGCCCCATTGCTGTAGCAAGATCACCGTGTGCAATGTCTTCCGCGCCGACGACTGTTTGCAGGTCATACTGCGCCTGAGCCCGCGCAGCCGTTGCTTCCAGCACGTCGGGTTTAGTGGCAAGACCGTGGGTAAGACGGTCCTGCGCATCTTCCTCGACTGCCTGAGCGTTCTTGAGGCTGGCTTCCGCGGCGTCCATCTGCCCCATTGCATTCAATAAGCGGTAGTAAGCGGAAGTGACCTGGAAGATGATCTTCAGGTGGGTGTTGTTGAAGGACAGGTTGGCCGCCAGCAGATTGGCTTTGGCGGCGTCGATTGCTCCGCCGCGTCCGCCGAAGTCGAAGATCAGATATTCAACGTGGAGTTCCGGCTCAAACGTGCCGTATGTCTGCCGAAAGTAATCTGAATTAAACAGAATCTGTATTCGGGCCGTGTTGCCAATGACCACCGCCGCGAGTGTAGGGAAGAGAGCGCCACGGGCAATTCCCAGAGCAGCAGCGCGCGACTTGGCCTGCTGCCACGCGAGGCGGGTTTCGGGATTGTGCTGCTCCGCGAGATCGACTAGTTCCCCTAACGTGTATGCCTTTGCCGGGTCAAGACTGTATTTGGTATCGGGCAGCGATGAAAGCTGCTTGTTCAGAGACTGTTCTGCAGGGCCATGCCATACTTTATCGGGAGTGGAAGGCGCATTCTGGGCGCTGATACTCAAAGCGCTCAGCAAAAAGACGCAGGCTGCCGCAATCTCTCGAAAACATTTCAGCATGAGGGTTTACGAAAAACGACTGCACTTCATTTTGCTGCATGAGAGCGCTATCGACAATGTCAGAGTAGCGTGTCAGGTCTAGAGGCGGGGAAAAGAAACCGCAACATCGGCCTGACACGTTCCGCCCATGAGGCTTCGTCGTGCGTTCCACCATCCACGCGCTCATAATGCAGATCTGATTCCAGACGCCAGCCATTGGCCTTCAGCCGCCGTTCCAGCAGGTCGGCGTCAGAAAGGGTGCGCCTGCCCTCCGCTTTGCCTACATCAAGCCACATGCGGGGATGGTGGGTCGGGCGGGCTTCATTCACATATCCGATGATGCTCTTATGGTTCCACCATACTGAGGGCGAAAGCACGGCTAACTTGCTGAAGCGGTCGGCGTATTTCAGGCCCAGATAAAGCGTAGCCAGGCCACCCAGTGATGAACCTCCCATTCCTGTGTGTCGAAGGCCATGCATCGTGCGGTAGTTGGCGTTGATGAAGGGGATCAGCTCTTCGGTGATGAGCCTGCCGTATTTGTCGGCTTCCCCGCCGCCCATTTTCCAGTCCGGTACATAGGTATATTCGGCGAGACGGTGGTCGCCTGTATTGGCGATGCCGACGATGATCAGCGGTTCTACTTCGCCGGCGTCAATGGCTTCATCAGCCGTCTCGGCCACGCGCCATGTGCGTCCGGGAATGAACGAGGTGCTTGGATCGAAGAGGTTCTGACCGTCGTGCAAATAGAGGACCGGGAAATGGCGTTCCGGCTGCTGTTCATACTGTGGAGGGACATAGACCGTGATGTCGCGGTCGTCCGGCAAAAAGCGGCTGTGAAACTGTGGGTGAAGTGTGACGCGCGCGGGCAAAATGGGAGCGCCGGGCGCTAGAGCGGTAATGGAAATATCTTGAATCTCTGTTGCCAACTTGCCGCGGTTTCCTCTACGTTTTCTCATCGGCTGCTGCGTATTTGCGCGGGCCTTGCTGCTACAGTATCAGGAATGTGAACGACGATGAACCGTGAATATCACAAATGGTGGTCGTGGCGTTTGGACCGCGACATGGAACTACTGGTCTTCGGACACGCCGGAGTGCCTGCGGTGGTTTTTCCTACGTCGCAGGGGCGCTTCTACGAGTTTGAAGATCGCGGCATGGTCGGCGCTATAGCGCACAAGATTGAGAACGGCGAGCTGCAACTCTATTGCGTAGACAGCGTGGACGCCGAGAGCTGGTACAACCGTAACGTTCCTCCGCGCTGGAAAATTGCCCGGCACGTGCAGTATGCGAACTACGTGATGGAAGAGGTGCTGCCTCTGGTTCGGCTAAAAAACCATGCTCCACACCTCATCAGCCTGGGATGCAGCTTCGGCGGCTATCACGCGGTGAATATCGCCCTGCGGCATCCCGATAGATTCACTGGCTTCCTTTCGATGAGCGGAGCCTTCGACCAGACTAGCTTTTTGCATGGCTATTACGACAACGATGTGTACTTCAACACGCCGCCGCATTACATCCCGAACATGGGGGATTCGTGGTATCTCGATAGGTATCGTCACAATGCCTATGTTCTTGCTACCGGATGGGACGATCAGTGCCTGGGCGACAACCAGTTCATGGCACGGCTGTTAGGGGAAAAAGGAGTTCCGCATAACCTCTATATCTGGGACTCATGGAACAGCCACGATTGGCCAACGTGGGGGCGAATGATGAATATTTACCTGTAGATATTTGTATTCGTATCTGAAACCGTTACAAATAAAAAAATTTCTGATTTCCACTTGAAATTTCCGTGTGACCTGTGCGACCATCTTTCAGGCAGAGGAAGCTGTACATGACTACCATCTTCCAATTCGGACACTTGATGCAGCCAAGGCTAGATAGCCTCGTCGGCTCGTCATGGACTCTGCTCGCGACCGCAAAATCATAGCGCCGCGTATTCCTCTGCTAAATCCGGACAACCGACTTTAACGCGATCTAGGGCAAAGCTTTACCTGCAATAGCGAGTGGTGTAGCACGCGGATACTTCTTGACACGACCACGCCGCAATAGCGACCGTTCCCTCGCGAATGCAGATATACGCCAGTGGTGAAGTGTGCGGATACTTCTTTGGTCAGAACCTGAAAGGGTGCGGTTCGAAACCGCAATAGCCGCATACGACTTTTCCCTGGCGTGAACACTCACTGTGCCGGTGGCGAGTGAATGGGTTACTTCGGATCGAAAGGGGTGGGTTCAATTCCCACGGCCGCTTTGCGGTCAAGTTCTCTGGGGAGAACATTCGGCACACACCCGTTCCGGATATTCCCCGGCACGCACCCTTTAACTGTGTTTACGGTTTTGTTTTTCAACCTTGAACCCCGAACCGTGTGCAAGGAGACACGCTATGGCCTTCAGCATTACTGTGCGTAACGGCACTGCAATTGGCAAGGAGTCGCTCTGCCGCACCTGTCGTTACGCCAGCATCCTGCTGGGCTACTCCGAGAATGAAGAGGAAATTCGCTGCGGCTACTTTAACGAGTTGCCACGCCTGGTACCGTTTCCGGTCAGCCGTTGCAGCGACTACCTCAGCAAACTCGTGCCGACTCTCTATGAGATGGAGAAGATGGCCTTCGTCATCGAGCTGAAGAAGGTGAACCCGCGCGCAGGCTTCGGCGGCACAACTGGGCTCACCAGCAAAAGCGAAGACGACAGTGAGTAGCCATATTGTCTGACTCTGTTCCGGTTTTAACATGATGCCGGCTGAGAACAGGGCTGCAATTACCTGGCATCTTGAAAGGAAGGCGCTCCATGCGCCTGAATATTTTGAAACTCAGTCAACTCGGATTCAGTGCAGCACCTTTGCGCACGCACGAGGGCGCGCCTGCTGTTGCTATCAGCGCGGAAGCGCAGTTGCGGCGTTCCGTGTTGGCCTGCATGTTGTGGGAGAGTCAGTTCTACGAGGACGGCGCGACCATCGCCGAACGCATTGCCGCACTGGTTCCGCAGGTCGAGGCGGAAAAGGTGGCTGCGCTCGCTGTCGACGCGCGCGAAAAGATGAAGCTGCGCCACGCACCGCTATTGCTGGTGCGTGAGATGGCGCGTTACGCCACGCATCGCAGTCTGGTCGCTGAAACGCTGGCCTGTGTCATCCAGCGCGCTGACGAGCTGGCGGAGTTCCTAGCCATTTACTGGAAGGATGGCCGTCAGCCCTTGTCAGCGCAGGTGAAGAAGGGTCTGGCTGCGGCCTTCACACGGTTCGATGCTTATGCTCTTGCCAAGTACGACCGCGCGGGTGCGGTTAAATTGCGTGACGTGCTTTTTCTCACGCACGCCAAGCCGTTGACCGCCGAGCAATCCCTCACCTGGCGTCAGTTGGTTGAGGGCACGCTGCCTTCTCCCGAAACGTGGGAGGTGCGCTTGTCGCGCGGCGAACAGAAGCGTGAAGTGTGGGAGTCGGTGCTGATCGAGAACCGCCTCGGCGCTCTGGCTCTGCTATGCAACCTGCGCAATATGCAGGCTGCGGGCGTTGATCCGGAACTGGTCCGCTACGCGCTTGAAGTGATTCGTGTCGAGCGCGTGCTGCCGTTCCGCTTCATCGCTGCTGCACGTCACGCCCCGCAGTGGGAGCCGTGGATCGAGCAGGCGATGTTTGCGAGCCTCAGCGGCCAGTTGCGTCTGATGGGCAAGACAGTCTTGCTGGTCGACGTATCCGGCAGCATGGATGCGAAGCTGTCCGCGCGTTCCGAGATGCTGCGCATGGACGCGGCTGCGGGTCTGGCCGTGTTGTTGCGTGAGATTGCGGAAGAGGTAAGCATCTATGCCTTCTCGGATGCTCTCACGGCTGTCCCGGCGCGTCGCGGCTTCGCCCTGCGCGACGCCATTGTGCATAGCCAGCCGCACAGCGGTACGCAGCTTGGCCATGCGCTCAATGAGCTGCGCGAGCGCGGCGACCGCATCATCGTCATCACAGATGAGCAGTCGCACGACCGCGTACCCGCGTCAAAGAATGGACGCGGATACATGATCAACGTAGCCAGCTACTGCAACGGAGTAGGTTACGGCGCGTGGACGCACATCGATGGCTGGAGCGAAGCCGTTATCGAATACGTCCGCTCTGCCGAAACGGATGCCTGACCCCGGGAAGCGGCAATCTCGTTCGGTTCCCGTTTTCTGCTAACCCTTCTGACAACTTGCCTCAGCAGATGAGACGGTGTGAGAATTGCATCTCCACTGGGAGGAAGGCATTGTGAAAAAAATCGGTGTTCTCTTCGGCATGGAAAACACTTTTCCCGGCGCGCTGGTTGAGCGGATCAACTCGATGAATCTGGACGGCATTTCCGCAGAGTTCGTGCAGATCGGCGGCATCCATCTTGATAAACTGCCAACGTATTCGGTGATAGTTGACCGCATTTCGCATGACATCCCGTTCTATCGCGCCTTTTTAAAGCATGCCGTTTTGAATGGAACGGTGGTCATCAATAATCCCTTCTGGTGGTCGGCGGATGACAAGTTCTTCAACTATTCGCTGGCCGCGAAACTCGGGGTGGCAGTGCCCCCGACTGTGGTCCTGCCGCATAAACATTATCCGGAGGGAACGACCGAGCGCTCCATGCGCAATCTGGAGTATCCGCTGGACTGGGACAGCATCTTTGACTATGTCGACTTTCCATCCTTTCTCAAGCCGGTCGATGGCGGCGGCTGGCGCGACGTGCATCATGTGCACAACCGTGAGGAATTTTTCCGGGCTTACGACCAGAGCCGCGACCTCTGCATGACCTTGCAGCGGGCGGTGAAATTCAATGAATACTTTCGCTGTTACGTCGTTGGTCAGGAGAAAGTCCATATCATGCCGTATGATCCGCGTCAGCCGCACGCGCAGCGTTATGTGCTCAATCCCCCGGAGTATGACAAGAAATTGTTAAAGCGCGTGGAGAAAGACGCGCTTACGCTCTGCAAGGCTCTTGGCTATGACCTGAACACGGTCGAATTCGCCGTGGAGGATGGTGTGCCGTATGCGATCGACTTCATGAATCCCGCGCCCGACGCCGATCTGCACTCTGTCGGTCAGAAGAATTTTAATTGGATTGTGGGAGCCGTGGCTGATCTTGCGGTCAAGAATGCCAAACTCGCGCCAAAGGTCCCAGAGCTGCGATGGAGCGCATTTCTGAACGCAGGTGCCAAGCCCGCGAAGAAAGCGCCGGCAAAAAAGCGCGCGCCAAAGAAGAAAGCCGCGGAAGTTTCGCAGACCTGAAGCGCCACATAAAAATCGCCTAAAAGACAAGTCAGTTTTCGACAAAACGGTCTACACTTCCACCAACGAAGGAACGCGAAAGGAGTCCGTCCGACAGGCGCGAAGTGGAATGCCTGGACGGCCAGTCCATGAGGCCCTCATTCACGATTGGCATTGAAGAGGAATACCAGACCGTTGATCCCGAAACGCGCGATCTGCGTTCGCACATTGCGACGGAGATGCTAGCGAAGGGCAAGCGCCGCCTCGCCGAGCGCGTTAAGGCGGAAATGCACCAGTCTGTTGTTGAAGTAGGCACCAGCATCTGCAAAACCGTTAAAGAAGCGCGTGATGATCTCTTCGATTTGCGCCGGCAGATGATCGCTCTCGCGCGTGAACACGATTTACTTCTGGTCGCAGGGGCAACGCATCCGTTCGCCGACTGGCGCACGCAGGAAATCTACCCGGATGACCGTTATAAGCGCGTCGTCGAAGATTTGCAGTTAGTGGCGCGCGCCAACCTGATCTTCGGGCTGCATGTTCATATCGGTGTTGAAGACCGCGAGGCGGCTATCCGGATCATGAACTCGCTGCGGTATTTCCTGCCGCATATTCTTGCGCTTTCGACCAACTCGCCCTTCTGGCGCGGCATGAAGACCGGGCTCAAGAGTTACCGCGCGAAAGTATTCGATAAATTTCCGCGCACGAATATTCCTGACAGTTTCTCGAGCTATGCGGAATACGAGGCTTTCGTCAACCTGCTCATCAAGACCAATTGCCTCGACAACGCCAAGAAAATCTGGTGGGACGTTCGCCCGCATCCATTTTTCAACACAGTTGAAGTCCGCATCTGCGACCTTCCCATGCGGGCAGAAGAGACGCTGGCGATAGCGGCGCTCATTCAGGCGACTGTGGCAAAACTCTATCATCTGCATTCATGCAATCAGGATTACCGGCAATACTCCCGCGCGCTGGTGATGGAAAATAAGTGGCGGGCGGCGCGTTATGGACTAGATGGCAAGCTCATTGATTTTGGCAAAGAAATAGAAGTGCCGGAACGCGACTTGGTTCTCGAATACCTTGACCTCATCGGTGATGTTGTAGATGAACTCAACAGTCATGAAGAGATTGCTTACATACGCAAAATCCTGGAAATGGGGACTGGGGCGGACCGTCAGATTCGCAAATTCGACGAGACAAATGACCTGAAAGCTGTCGTTGATTACATGGCGGAAGAGACACAAGTGGGACTCTTCGAAAATTAGGGGCTGGGAGAGTCCACCGGCTGTCGCGATTCTCCTTCACCGGCGGCGAGCGGAGGAAATCGCGAAAACCCGCGCCCCCTGCCAGCCCATACTTTTTCCCATTCATCTGCAGATGAACGGGAGGCCCTGGGAAATCAGTTTCCCTTCAACTTCTCTGAAGAGAGATGCTGGGCCCCATGGCGGAGATGGATGCCGTCCCAGAAAAGAAATAATATCGTTGCATCAGGCCCGCAAAATGAAGAAAACACATGTCCTCCTTCTCACTCTGGTCTTTTCTGTTTTCACTCTTTATGCCCAGCAGCCGAAAGCCCTTTTCTATCTCACGCGCAGCCCTGATGGCGTCCGCTCTTTTTATGCTCACGCCGACAAAATCGATATCCTTGTGCCTGTCTGGTACGAGGTCGATGCGACGGGCCTGGTCTCCGGCGGCCCTGATCCATTGGTGCTGGCAGCAGCGAAGCAGCACCACATCCAGGTGATGCCGATTGTGGCAAGCGAGGCATTCAAGCAGGAGCCATTTCACAAGCTGATTACCACACCAGAAGCCTATCGCAGGATGATCGCCCAACTGATAGCCATCTGCAAAGAGAAGGGCTATTCCGGTTTCCAGTTTGATTTTGAAAACATTGCCTGGACCGACCGCGATCTGCTGGCGCAGGTTGTAGCAGAAACGGCAACAGCATTCCACCAGCAAAATCTGCAGCTATCCATTGCGACCGTGCCCAATGCTCCCGGCGCACCGGGGCAAAGCGCGTTCTCCAAATGGATCTATGCCAACTGGCGCGGAGCTTATGACGTCGAAGCGCTGGCGAAATCAGTCGATCTACTCTGCCTGATGACCTACGACCAGCACACGCGTTGGACGGCCCCGGGCCCCGTTGCCGGCTGGGGATGGATGACAGAAAATCTCGACTACGCGCTCAAAGTCGTTCCCAAGGAGAAGCTCTCGCTGGGCATTCCGCTCTACGGCTACCACTGGTTTGCCGGGCCGCCGCAGAACGACAAGCCGAATCCCAGCGCTGAATATATTGGCGGACAGGACGCGCTCGATCTGGCGAAATCGTACGGCGGCAAGATCGAGTGGGATCCGGTTGACCGCACCGCATGGACGTACTTCTACCGTGACGACATGCGCGAGTGGATATTCTTTACTGACGAGCGCACCTTCCGCGAGCGTTACGACCTAGTGCGCCAACGCGGACTTGAAGGCTTCTGTTCATGGGTTCTTGGACAGGAAGATCCGTCGATCTGGAACGTTCTGCCCAGTCACAAATAGCCGCGAAATTCACTTGTCAGGCAGCAGTGGTTCTGCGAAGCTTGCGACGATGCCAAATCGTCCGGTTCTGCTGCTTCTGTCTGCCGCCTTTGCCTTCTCAACGCTGGCTTGGGGCGCCGATTCAAAATGCGCCGCTCTTAAACAGTCGTCACTGCCCAATATCACGATAGAGAGCTCCGAGGTTGTAACGGCTGGCGCATTCAGACCGCCCAACATGAAGCCCGACGAGAAGACGCCGCGCCTGTATAAAACGGTGCCAGCGTTTTGCCGCGTGTTGGCCACTCTCAAGCCGACATCTGACTCCGACATTAAAGTTGAGGTCTGGATGCCCGAGCGCGGCTGGAACGGGAAATTCCGCGGCTTAGGCAATGGCGGATTTGCCGGGTATATCGCCTATTCCGGCCTTGCGGCAGCGGTGAGCCAGGGATACGCAGCGGCCAGCACGGATACCGGGCACTCGACGCCGGGCGCGGACTGGGCTCTCGGTCACCCCGAGAAAATTGTCGATTACGGCTATCGCGGCGTGCATGAGATGACTGTAGACGCTAAGAGCATGGTGAAAGCGTTCTATGGCGATGATGCCAAACGCTCATACTTTGCCAGTTGCTCCAACGGCGGACGCCAGGCGCTTATGGAGGCGCAGCGTTTTCCCAATGACTATGACGGCATCATTGCGGGCGCTCCAGCCAATAACTGGGTGCCGATGCTTACCGGTGGTCTGAAGTTTCTGCAAACCACAGACGCGGCCGGTTACATTCCACCCGCCAAAATTCCTGCAATAGGCAAGGCGGTAGACGCTGCATGTGATACTCAGGACGGAGTGGCTGACGGCGTTCTTAACGACCCCCGGCAATGCCGCTTCGATCCTTCAACGCTGCTCTGCAAGGGGACGGAATCCGATAGCTGCCTTACTGAGCCCCAGGTTGGTTCGCTCAAGACCATCTACGCCGGCGCGCACGATGCCTCGGGCAAGCTGATCTTTCCCGGACTGCTCCCGGGCGCTGAAGAGGGTCGCGGAGGCTGGGCGACCTGGATCACTGGTTCAGAGCAGGGCAAGAGCGCAGGCGCATTCTATGTGACCGGATACTTTGCCAACATGGTCTACGGCAAGTCCGATTGGGACTTCAAGAGCGCGAACATCGACGACGCTCTTAGGCTTGCGTTCGAGAAAACCGGCGATGCTCTTGATGCCATGAATCCTGACCTGAAACCGTTTCTCTCGCATAGCAAGCTGATCCTGTACCACGGATGGAACGACCCCGGCATTGCGGCGCTGAATACCGTCAACTATTACAACAGTGTCGTCGAAACCGTTGGCGGTCAGACAGCGGAGCAGTCGCTGCGTCTCTATATGGTTCCGGGCATGCAGCACTGCGGAGGAGGACCGGGTGCGACTGTGTTCGGTCAGGATGAATCTGCGCCACGAGGCGACGCCGGGCATGACATCTTTACCGCGCTCGTCGACTGGGTGGAAGACGGCAAAGCCCCATCGACAATCATTGCAATGAAATATGACGAGGACGACACCGCGAAGACTAACGCTCATCGGCACGTTGAGATAACACGCCCGCTCTGCGTCTATCCGCAGGAGGCAAAGTACAACGGCTCCGGAAACAAGAATCTGGCTGCTTCATTTTCATGTGCTCCGTAGAGCAAAAATGGCAGTATAAGGTGCTGTTTCAGCGGATTTCCGGTAGGCTAATGAAAAGACCTATCAAGAATGACGTATTCAGTAACACCGCAAGCTCAGGCGCTCCTTGACACGCCTTTTCCTGAAGAATTCGTACCGGGAGCACACACCGCCGTTTTCACCTGCCTTCGCATAGAACCAGGCGAAAAAGTCACCCTGATTACCGACCGCGAGACCGCGACCATTGCCGCGGCCATTGCCGCCGAGTTGTCCGTTAATGGCTGCGCCTGGAACGCCTTCGTGCTAGAAGACCTCGCGCCGCGTCCGCTGAAAAACATGCCCGCTGCCGTACTCGAAGACATGGAGACATCAGACGTGAGCATCTTCGCCGTGCAGGTGCAGCAGAACGAGCTGCGCTCGCGCATGCAGATGACAGAAGTCGTCAACCGCCGTCGTATGCGGCACGCACACATGGTCAACATCACGCCGCAGATTATGTGCCAAGGTATGCGCGCCGACTTTGCGCTCGTTGACCGTCTCAGCCAGAAGGTGATTGAGAAGGTGCGCCGCGCCAGTTATATCCGCGCTACGACGGCTGCGGGAACCGACATTCGCGCTGACCTGAATCCCGAGTACAAGTGGCTCAAGACCTCGGGCATCATATCCCGCGAGAAGTGGGGCAATCTTCCCGGCGGCGAAATCTTCACAACTCCCGGAGAGGTCAATGGAATCTTCGTGGTTGATGGGGTTGTCGGCGACTATCTTTGTTTCCGCTATGGACTGCTTGAGACTGCCCCGCTGACGATTGAGATCAAAGGCAACCGCATCGTCGATTGCCATTCTGAGAACAAGCAACTGCGCGATGACTTTTGGACCTACACGCACATCGATGAGAATTCTCACCGCGTCGGCGAGTTCGCCATCGGCACAAATATTGGTGTGAAGCAGGTCATCGGCAATATTCTGCAGGACGAGAAATTTCCCGGCATTCATATCGCTTTCGGCAATCCTTATGGCGAGCATACCGGTGCGTCGTGGACATCGACGACGCACATTGACGTAGTGGGCCTGCGCTTCAACATCTGGGTGGAAGAAGAGCAGATCATGCACGACGGTCGTTTCCTGGTAGAGCCGTAATTTCATCAAGCCGGCTCACAGGCGTTAGTATGCTAGTGAGCATGGCTACTGAAACCTCTCCCACGGCAAAATTTGAGACACGCGAACTCGGCAACTCCGGTATGCGCCTTACGCCTGTCGGCTATGGCGCCTGGGCCATCGGCGGCGGCAATTGGGAGTTCAGTTGGGGCGCGCAGGACGATACTGAATCTGTCAGCACCATTGAGCGCGCGCTTGATCGTGGCATCAACTGGATCGACACTGCGGCCATCTACGGCCTGGGTCATTCGGAAGAAGTCGTCGGCAGAGCGGTCAAGAATTCTTCGCATAAGCCTTATATCTTCACCAAATGCTCAATGCGCTGGTTTCCAGACCGCAAAATCTATCGCAGCCTGAAGGCCGGCTCGTTGCAGGAGGAAGTAGAAGATTCGCTCCGGCGCCTGCGAGTAGATGCAATTGACCTGTACCAGATTCACTGGCCAAATCCCGAAGACGAGATCGAAGAGGGGTGGGAGACCCTTTCTAAATTCAAGGAACAGGGCAAAGTTCGCCACATCGGGGTTTCCAATTTCAGCGTCAAGCAGATGAAGCGCGCACAGAAAATTGCGCCTATTACATCGCTACAGCCGCCTTATTCCATGCTGCGCCGCGATATCGAATCCGAAATTCTGCCCTTCTGCCGCCAGCACAGTATTGGCGTTATCAACTATTCGCCCATGCTCTCGGGCATGCTTACCGGCAAGATGACCGCCGAACGCGTGCGGAACCTTCCCGATGACGACTGGCGTAAGCGCAGTCCAAACTTCAACGAGCCGAAGCTCTCAAAGAATCTGAAGCTGGTTGAGGTGCTGCGCGAGATCGGGAATGAGCACGGTGTCGAACCGGGAGTGGTCGCCATTGCCTGGACCCTGCGTCATCCAGCGGTTACCGCCGCCATAGTTGGTGCCCGCCGTCCTGACCAGATAGACGGAACCATGCCTGCGATGACTTTCCGCCTGAGCGAGCAGGAAATCGAGCGGATCGGGGCGTTTCTAAAAAAACATTTCTAATCTGTCTTCTTTGACATGTTGCGAATCAAGGTAACGAGGTTCCAGATGTCATCGGGTTTGGCGCGGCCCGTTTCGGGCGGCATCTGGCCCTTGCCGTTCTTGATGATGTCGAATATCTGGCCGTCGGTCATGTCCTTCAGTGAGTCCGGTTTGGTGTAGTCCTTCAGCGTGAGATTCATGGAGGCGGCAACATCGCCTTTGCCGTCGCCTTTGTCGCCGTGGCACAAGGCGCAATCATAGCCCCAGACCTTCTTGGCGTGCGCCAACCCTTCTGGTGTGGGCTTGACGGGATTTGTCTGCGCTGTGGCGGATGCGGGCGGTTGAGCGGGAGTCGGTTGAGCGGGGGGCTGTTCCTGTTGCGCCGCGGCGAGCACGGCAACCAGCAGCGACGCAGGAAGCAGCAGGGTTCTTAGCATAGACGAGCCTCCAGGCAAAAAGCGGTTCAGCAATGAAGGAGATTGCGGCAAACATGCTACTCCGCTCGCGGGACCAATGAAAGAGCTATTTGCGGCGGGTATGCTTGACAGCAACAGGTGCGAACGGTCTACTGGTCGCACCAACAGCACTCATCGAATTTGCTGACTCTATGCGCCTGTGATGACGAAAACCATATCTGCTATAGCCCTGTTTGCGGCAACCATAGCGTTTGCCGGTGCTCAAAGCACATCGCAATCTGAATGGCCCGTTTACGGAGGCCAGCCAGCGCAGGACCACTATTCGCCGCTGGCGCGGATCAACCGGACGAATGTGAAGAACCTGCAAGTCGCCTGGACTTACGATACCGGCGAGAAGGGCGTGTTTCAGCCGAGCCCTATCATTGTTGGCAGCGTTCTCTACTCCTATACTCCGTCGCAGAAGGTCATCGCGCTCGACGCGACGACCGGCAAGCTGTTATGGAAATTCGACAGCGGCATTGCCGGAACGCAGCCCGCGCGCGCGCTGGCGTATTGGTCAGACGGCACCAGCGCGCGCATTCTCGCCGGGGTGATGAACTACCTCTACGCGCTCGATGCCAAGACCGGCCAACCTATTCCATCGTTCGGCGAGAACGGACGAGTTGACCTGCGCGAGGGCCTGGGGCGCGATCCTGCGACGGTTTCAATCGCGCTGACCAGCCCAGGCATTGTTTATAAGGACCTCATCATTGTCGGCGGCCGCGACCCGGAAACTCTGCCCTGTCCGCCAGGAGACATCCGCGCCTACGACGTGCGTACCGGCGCGCTGCGATGGTCGTTTCACACCATCCCGCATCCGGGCGAGTACGGCTACGACTCTTGGCCCAAAGATGCCTGGAAGCGCAGCGGAGCGGCCAACAACTGGGCGGGCATGGCACTTGATGCCAAGCGCGGCATTGTCTATGTGCCCACCGGCTCGGCTGCTTTTGACTTCTACGGCGGCGACCGACTCGGCGATGATCTCTTTGCCAATACGCTGCTTGCGCTCGATGCTGACACCGGCAAGAGGCTATGGCACTTTCAGGCCGTGCGCCACGACCTTTGGGACCGCGACTTTCCTTCTCCGCCCGCGCTGGTGACGGTCGAGCATCAGGGAGAGAAGATCGACGCCGTTGCACAGACCACCAAGCAGGGATGGATCTATCTCTTTAATCGCGTTGATGGACAGCCGGTTTTTCCCGTCGAGTACAAGCGATACCCGGCGAGCACGGTTCCCGGCGAAGTCACGGCGGCGATGCAGCCGCTGCCGACCATGCCTGCTCCTTACGCGCGACAGGCGCTGACGGAAGACATGCTTACCCGGCGCACGCCGCAGGCCCATGCATGGGCGGTGAAGGAGTTCCGGACGTTTCGCAGTGCGGGGCAGTTCGTTCCATTCAGTCTGGACAAGCCGACCATCGTTTTTCCCGGTTACGATGGCGGCGCGGAATGGGGCGGTCCGGCGGTCGATCCCGACACCGGGATTATCTACGTCAATGCCAACGAAATGGCATGGCTAGGGGGCCTTGAAGAGAACAAATCTTCAGGCGCGAGCGGCTCTGGGCTTTATCAGCAGCAGTGCAGCATCTGCCATGGCGACGACCGTCGCGGCTCGCCGCCGGCTTTCCCGTCATTGGTTGACATCGGCAAGTCGCTGACCATCGACCAGACTCGGGACACCATCCGACAGGGGAAGGGCCGGATGCCGAGCTTTCCGGCGTTCTCCGATGAGCAGCTTGATGCTTTGATTCGCTATTTGCAAACCGGCCACGATGATAAAACCGAGCTGAAGAGTGAATCCGGGAGTTCGACCGAGACTGAGAAGTACAACTTCACCGGCTACCGCAAATTTCTCGACCCCGACGGCTACCCAGCGATTGCTCCGCCTTGGGGAACGCTGAGCGCCATCGACCTGAATACCGGCAAGTACGTCTGGAAAATTCCTTTCGGTGAGTATCCGGAACTCGCTGCCAAAGGCATGAAGAACACCGGCTCGGAGAACTATGGCGGTCCGGTTGTGACCGCGGGCGGACTGCTGTTTATTGGCGCCACCAACTTCGACAAACAGATGCACGCCTATGACAAGGCGACGGGAAAGCTTTTGTGGCGGGCCACTTTACCGTTTTCCGGGAACGCTACTCCGGCCACCTATGAAGTGAATGGACGGCAGTATGTCGTGATTGCTGCAGGCGGCAAGGACCCCAGATTGCCTATCGGCGGGGTTTATGTGGCGTTTGCGCTGCCGAAATGACCCACCCCCTGTTTTTTGCAAGTTCTTCCAAATATGAGTAGTTACGGTGTTGTAGAGGGGTGAGTCAGCGCTCCGCTGTCAGCCACCGTGCGCTCCTTTCTCCTGTTACGTCATGGGCGCACTGAAGAACTTCCCCGGCTGCTGAAGCCGCATATACCTGAATCGTCTTCGGCACCATTCGGCTTCGCTAAGGGCGGGCTCTTAAGCTCGTGCCGCTTTCAACACCACAATTCGCTGCGGTCTCTAAATCCATCCTCAATTTTCAATGAACTGAATCCTTGCCACTTCGAGGGCCCGATACATTTCTTCTAAATTCTTCTTTCTACAGCTACTTCCGTTACTCAATAGAAAAGCCCGCCATGCGCGGGCTTAGGTCTCTTCCATATTCAGAGTAGCACCGCTGTCAAGCCTCATTGTTGCAAGAAGTGAGACCGGTTTCGATCGCCGAGGAGCGCACCAATATCGCCAAAATCCTGCCCGGCCCCGATTGGTGGAGTCTCAATGGTCTCGCTTAGTTGTTCGGTACCCGGCATGAACGCAAACTCATATGCATTGTCTTTCCAGCACCGCAGGTATCGACTAATCTCTTCGTCCATTAATAGTGGCGCTGCATCGCAGGTGTACACTGATGCGCATTCCGCCTTCGTGCTCATTGTTTTAAGTCGTTAAATGACGCATTGAGTGTCTTGCAATCTGTCCTAAGCTTACTTTCGAACGTCACGCCTTTAGAGATAAGCAGTTCTGCAGTTGACGCTGCCATTCCGTAATTCCCGCCTTTCATTCAGTTGAATGCAAAAGGAGAAAATGACATGGCAAATGTGACAGATGAAGTCCAAACTGACCCCGCCAGCGAGGCGAGCGCCGCAAAAATCGACATGAAGTTTGAAATCGTGGTTATCCCCGTCTCGGATATTGACCGCGCTAAGGAGTTTTACGCAGGTCTTGGGTGGCGACTCGACGCCGACTACGACAACGGTAGCGACTTTCGCGTGATTCAATTCACGCCGCCTGGCTCCGGGTGCTCGGTCATCTTCGGCAAGAATGTTACTGGGGCAACTCCCGGTTCGGCTCAGGGCCTTTATCTGATCGTCGCTGACATCGAAGCCGCCCGCGACAAACTGCTCCGTCGCGGCGTTAAGGTCAGTGAGACGTTCCACGGTGGCGGCGACGTGTATGCAGGCCCGGACGAGCCCTACCTGTTTGGACGGATCCGAGTCCAGGGCCCAGATCCCGAACATCGCAGCTACCGCTCGTTTGCCTCATTCAGCGATCCGGACGGGAACGGCTGGCTGTTCCAGGAAATCACGGCGCGGCTGCCAGGCCGCATCGACTCCACGACGACGACGTTCGCATCGGCAAGCGATCTGGCGAGCGCGTTTCGGCGCGCGGAGGCCGCCCACGGTGAGCACGAGAAGCGCACCGGGCAGCGCGACGCGGATTGGGCAGACTGGTACGCCGCCTACATGGTTGCGGAGCAGTCGGGTAACGAGTTGCCGAAATAAAAAAACATCCCGGACTGACATCGCTCCCAGCGGGATGTCGAGGTTCTCGATTGCGGTTTCAAGGAGGAATCATGAAACTCACAGGCAAGAAGGCCCTCATCACCGGCGGAAACAGCGGCATCGGCCTGGCCACTGCGCGCCTTTTTGTTGCAGAAGGCGCTGAAGTCGCGATTACCGGCCGGGACCAGAAGACGCTGGATGAAGCAGTCGCCGAACTGGGACCCAACGCGCGCGGATATCGCGCCGATGTTGCCGTGGCGGACGACCGGAAGCGGCTCTTCGCAGATATTGCCAGGGATTTCGGCAAGCTGGACATCGTCTTCGTCAATGCCGGAATTACCGGCAGGACTCCCACCGGCGCGGCGGACGAAGCGGTGTTTGAGAATGTCATCCACGTCAACCTGAATGGCGCTTTCTTCACCGTCAACTCCGCCGCTCCTCTGTTGAATGATGGCGCCAGCATTATCTTCAACGGGTCGGTGCACAACTATCTGGGCCAGGCGGGAGTAGCCGCTTATGCGGCCACGAAGGGCGGGATCGTCGCTATGGCGCGTGCGATCGCTGCCGACCTTGCACCACGGAACATTCGTGTCAATGTAGTCGCGCCCGGAGCGACCAAAACTCCCATCTGGAAGCGCGGTTCTCGCGCCTCAATATCGGCCGAACAGTCTGCCAAGGTGGATGATTTATTCTCCTCAGCCGTCCCGCTGGGCCGATGGGGCGAACCAGAAGATGTCGCGAAGGCTGCGCTTTTCCTGGCTTCTGAGGATTCGTCGTACATCAATGCGGTCGAATTGATGGTTGACGGCGGATTAACGGGTGCTCCCTTCGGGGCGCCCAACCTTCGCGGCTAACGTTGGCGTACGTGCCGCGAATCCCGGAAGATGGTCGATTGGTATTGACGATCTCCGGCGGTTTCGGTGGCCCGCTCTTCAGAGCCAGATCATCGGAATCAACTCCGCGATGGCACTCGAATTCGGCAGATCATATTTTGCCGTCCCATGCGTTTTGGGGAGTCACCCCTGAAACGTATAACCTAACGCGCTTTCCGCACCCTTCCAGGTCGGAAGGGTTTTACACAAAACCGAATAGGAGGCACTCACATGTTTGACATGAAGAATCTCACTAAGCTCAAGATGCTTGATGAGAATGCACCTGACACAATGAAAGCCTTCTGGGCTTTCAATGAAGAGGCGTTCAAAGCCGGCGCCATCGATGTCCTGCACAAGCAGTTGATGTCGGTGGCGGTCGCGCTGACAACGCAGTGCCCTTACTGCATTGAGTTGCATATGAGAGCAGCGCGCAAGGCCGGAGCAAATGACAAGATGCTGACGGAAACGGCCATAATCTCCGCGGCAATGCGGGCAAACGCGACGGTCACCCACGCGACGCACTTGTACAAAGAGTAACGAGAGCAAATCCCCAGAGGGAAAGATGCTTGAGCCCTATGTCTAAAACGAGTCATGGGGCTCAAGCCTGATGTATTCGAGTGAGGGTTTGGACTTGCCCTGAGGGCCGGGCATCTGAACTGCCGCATTTCGGCGAATGGCCGCCGTTGATCTCAATTTCAACACCGACCTGGAGCTCGATTTACCGGCTCTGGTAGACTTCGCGGTTATGAAAAGATTCGTTATCCGAACTCTCTGCGCGGTGTTCTTCCTGGCGCAACTTTGCGCTGCCCAGGATGTCATTCCTCTCTACTCTGGTACAGCTCCGGGCTCGGCTCCGGCGAACTATCCAGAGAAAGAATATTTCTCGAAGGTCTGGAACACAGATGTTGTCACCAACGTGACTCGTCCGACGCTGACGGTCTTTAAACCTTCTCCCGAATTGAGAAACGGCACTGCAGTGGTGGTCTGCCCGGGAGGTGGCTTTATGGCGCTCTCGATCACCAGCGAAGGTACCGACGTCGCCAAGTATCTGGCTGCGAAAGGCGTGACGGCCTTCGTGTTGAAGTATCGTCTTGCGCACACCGGCGACGATGCGACGCAGGAATTCACCACGTTGTTTCAGGACAGGGAGAAATTTCGGGAGATGCTGGTGAAGATTGAACCGCTGTCCGCCGCCGATGGGCTGGCAGCGGTCACTTACGTTAAGCAGCACGCATCGGAGTGGGGAGTTTCGCCCGACCGCGTTGGTATTATCGGATTCTCCGCCGGCGGCTCGGTCGCTGCCGAAGTTGCCTTCCGTTACACGCCTGAAGGACGGCCGGCCTTCGTTGCTCCAATCTACTCGGGCGGTCCAATGTCGAAAGATGCTCCAGTCCCAGCGGATGCTCCGCCTATGTTTATTGCGGCTGCGACAGATGATTCACTCGGGCTCGCTCCGGCCAGCGTCGCTTTGTATGAGAAGTGGACGAGCGCGAAGAAATCAGCCGAGCTGCACATGTATGCAAAAGGCGGCCACGGCTTTGGCATGCGAAAGCAGAACATCCCTACCGACCATTGGATTGACAGGTTCGCCGACTGGCTGGAGTTGGAAGGGTTTCTGAAACAGTGACGGACGCTACTGCCAGGGCCGCTAATGGGAAGCCATGATTCGGGCAATACGAGTAGATTATGACTTCCCGATTTCCCGGAGTTAGCTAGCGCTGGATCGGCAACGAATTTCAAAGAACCGTGGCTATTGCTTGAACTGCAGAGGAGGGCCGCTGACCCGGTCTGCTGTAAGGTTGACAGTGACTTCGACGCGGTTGGCAATCTTGATAAAAGGGATGCCGCTGTTCATTCCGTAGTCCTTGCGATCGAAAGCCATGGTACCGGTGACGGTCCCGTGGCCGGTGCCCTTGCCGCTTAGGAGGTTGAGGGACAGCTTCTCCTGCTTGGTGACTCCGCGGATGGTGAAATCGCCGTCAAGCTCGAATGTGTTAGGACCGGTCTGCACGACCTTGGTTGACTTGAAAGTGATGTAAGGATTGTTCTTGACGTCGAAGAAATCGTCGCTCTTCAGCTTGCTGTTCTTCATGCCACTTCCGGTGTCAACGCTCGCCGCGTCGATCTTAATGAACAAGGTGCCAGTGGTGACATCGGGCGATGTGAAGGTCATCGAGGCATCCCACTTTTTGAAGGTTCCTTTGATTTCGACGGATGCCTCGACGTCGAACTTGATGTTGCTCTCACCCGGCGTGACCTTGAAGACGGGGACGCCTGAAGGAGTTTGCGCTGCCAGGGTTCCTGCGGTGAAGAAGAACAGAGCGGCCAAGAACTGAGCAAGAGACTTCTTACTATTACGGATTGCTTGCATGTTTCGTCCCCCGTGGCTGGAAAGATAAAACAAAACGTTGCCACTATCAAACCTGCTTTTCTTGGGCAGAACCACTGTCAAATGTGACAGTCTCGAGGATCGCTCGAAAGGCTGGCTCGGACTTTCCGCGGCGTGCGGCAAGGGCATGAGTTGCATTGAGATCGATGGAATCCCATTTGTGACATCGGCCAAACAATACGATAGGGGCCCAGGTGACCAGAAATCCGGAACGTTTGTCTGCCCTAAGGAACTTCAGGGTTGTCGACTAACCGCGCCGACGACATCTCCGCCGCGGACGGCGAAACTACGTGACAAGTAGAAGAGATATGCCGCCAGACAAACTGCGCAGAGCGGCTTCAAACCACAGACCCTGCCTGCTGAGTCAGTTACAGGCATGACGCAGGCAGCCCAAGTTTTCGCGGAATTGTCACATATCTGTTGCATACTGAATGTCAGGAGACGCTTTCTTGCCTCGCATTCATTTTCAACAACAGCTTGCAGAGCTGAAAGACAAGATCCTGGCGATGGCAGCGCTTTCGCAGCAGGCGCTTGACGCGTGCGTCGATGCCTACCTGCAGCGAGATGCCGGGCTGTGCGAGTTTGTGCGCGACAACGAGAAAGCGATTAACTCGGCGCAACGCGAGCTGGACGAAATGGCCTATGACCTGCTCGCCAAAGAGCAGCCCATGGCTATCGATCTGCGCTTTATTCTGGCGGTCATCAAGATTAATGGCGACCTGGAACGGATTGGCGACCAGTCGATGAGCATTGCTGCGAGAACGATGGACTTGATCGACTGTGATTCTATCGATCTGCCTATTGATATCGATGGGATGAGGAATTGCGCGGCGCTTATGATCCGTACGGCGTTGCAATCGCTGCTGGACGCGGATGCGCAGATAGCTGAATCCGTTCTTGCGATGGATGACGAGATCGATCGCATGAACCGGATCGCACATGAAGATCTAACGAAGTTTATTCAGGGCCACTCCGCGTTAAGCGCGCATGCCTTGCAAGCCATCATCATATCGCGCAACCTTGAGCGCATTGCCGACCATGCGACGAACATCGCAATGGATGTGATCTTCTGGGTGCGTGGTTCGGATGTGAGACACCAACTGAGCGTGGCCATCGATTAAACGTGCCTTTAGTACTGCTGAATGTCTACTTTTTCTTCAATTTTGTACCGCCACCCCTTTCTTTTCTGTCAGTACATAATTTATAAAGAAGTCGTAAAGAAAATGATGCTGTATGTACTAATTTGCGCATCCTAGATCGTTACGTCGTAATTTCCCGAGCCGGGCCTTTATGCTCCCCTGCCGCCTGTGCTTGCTGAGGATCAATTTGGAGGCACGTAAACATACGGCATACGAATCGTATGTCAATCCGCAATGGGTCCGGCTTCTAAACCAGGCGCAGATGAATGCGGAATACGATGTTTGCCAGGGCGATCAACTGCACACCCGCGACGGGCGCGTCATCCACGATTTTCTTTCAGGATATTGTGTCTACAATGCCGGGCATAATCATCCCCGGATCATCGAAGCACTGCGCGAGGAATTGGAAAGCAGCGGACCCTCGATGCTGCAGAGCCATGTGGCCGCAAGCGCGGGTGAACTGGCTGAAATGCTCTGCTCGCGCGCTGGAGGACGGCTCAGAAAAGTCTTTTTCACAAGTTCCGGCAGCGAGGGAATCGAGACGGCAATCAAGTTCACGCGCGCAACCACCGGTCGCGATGGTCTGCTTGCTGCAAGGAATGCCTTTCATGGACTTACGTGCGGTGCACTGTCTCTTACCGACAACCGCTTCTGGCTGGATAGTTTCGGGCCGCCTATCCCAGGGGTAACATTCGTCGATTTCGGTGACGGTGATGCGCTCGAGCGCGAACTGTCCACAAGCAAATATGCCGCGTTTTTTCTTGAGCCAATTCAAGGCGAAGGCGGCATCGTTCTGCCTCCGGATGGATACCTGCGCCGGGCACAGGAGTTGTGCGGGAAGCATGGAACGCTCTTTGTGCTTGATGAAGTGCAGACAGGTTTGTATCGCACGGGCAGGTTTCTAGCTGCGCACCACTACGCTCTTAATCCTGACATGGTCATTCTCGCGAAGGCGCTGAGCGGCGGCCTGGTTCCCGTTGGAGCAGTGTTGATGACCGATGAGATTTATAACAGCATATATAGTTCCCCGTTGCACGCCATGATTCACAGCTCTACCTACGGCGAGAACTCTCTGGCAATGCGCGCCGGGCTAAGCACGATCAAAGTGCTGGAGCAGGAGGATTTGGGACCAAGAGCGCTTAGACGAGGCGAACAATTTCGCATGCGCCTTGATGAAGTGCTTTCCCGGTTCGAGATGGTTTCCGAAGTACGCGGCCTCGGATTTTTCATTGGGATCGTATTTAGCCAGCACCGCACCTATCCCGGGATCTTTGGGCAGATGGTTGTGACTAGCATGTTCCGCGAACACGGCATTTTGACCCAGGTATGCGGAAACAATGCAGCGGTTTTGAGGGCAACGCCGCCGCTGAACATCAGCGAAGAAGGCCTTGACCGCTTTGCGGAGGCGATGGAGCAAGTCATGGAGACAGCCCACTCGTCAAATCGATTTTGGCAGGATGCAATGCAGTTGGTCGGCCGAACGGCCAGAGATTTGAGGAAACGGGCATAGTTTCCTACAAGACCTAAAAGCTAACGGAAGTGTCACTGTTGCCGCCAGCATGACGCTAACGGTTCCTTTTCCTGTAGAGTCATACTTACACAAGAAAAATAATTTTCGATGCTCTGCGTTGCGGCTTTGATTCAGTCCGCAAACGATAAAGAGCCGAATCCATATGGATTTTTGCAGTACTTGGAAAGGGTTGGGGTTGGAAACAATTACACAAACAGCCTATGAGGCGCATGTCAATCCTCAATGGGTTCGGTTGCTAAACCTGTTGGACATGAATGCAGAATACGAGGTCTGCAGGGGCGAGAAGCTGCACACTCGCGATGGCCGCACGATTCTGGATTTTCTTTCCGGTTATTGCGTTTACAACGCCGGCCACAACCATCCGCGAATCATAGAAGCACTGCGCACGGAACTGGAGAGCGATGGCCCATCCATGCTACAGAGCCATGTGGCGGCGAGTGCGGGCAAACTGGCGGAAAAGCTGTGTTCGCGCGCGGGCGGAAGGCTCAGAAAAGCATATTTCGCCAACTCCGGCAGCGAGGGAGTGGAGACGGCGATCAAGTTCTCACGCGCGACGACTGGCAGGGATGGACTGCTTGCGGCGCGAAATGCTTTTCACGGACTGACATGCGGCGCGCTCTCACTGATGGATCATCGCTTCTGGTCAGAGGGCTTTGGGTCTGCGCTGCCCGGGGTCTCATTCGTCGATTTCGGCGACAGTGATGCGCTTGAGCGCGAACTGTCCAGCCGTAAATATGCCGCTCTTATTCTTGAGCCGATTCAGGGCGAGGGAGGAATCGTTCTGCCACCAGATGGATACCTTCAGCGGGCACAAACTCTATGTCAAAAGTACGGAACACTCTTTGTGCTGGATGAAGTCCAGACCGGCTTGTATCGCACTGGAACATTTCTCGCGTCACATCACTTCGGTCTGGATCCGGATATGGTGATTCTGGCCAAAGCACTAAGCGGCGGCCTGGTTCCGGTTGGCGCGGTATTAATGACAGACCAGGTGTACGACAATGTTTACAGCTCTCTGAAGCGCGCGATTGTTCATACTTCTACCTACAGCGAGAATTCGCTGGCGATGCGGGCTGGGCTAAGCACTATCGAGGTGCTGGAGCAGGAGGGGCTAGGCGAGCGGGCGCTGACTCTTGGCGAAAGTTTTCGGGAGGCACTCCGGAGAGCGCTCGCCGAATACGAGATGGTGGCTGAAGTCCGTGGTTTAGGGTTCTTCAACGGGATTGTCTTCGGCCAGCCACGTTCGCTGGGTTTGCGGCTTTCGTTTGAGGCATTCCGCAGGATTCATCCAGCCATGTTCGGACAGGTGGTCGTAATGCGGATGTTCCGTGAACACCGCATCCTGACGCAGATATGCGGAAACAATTTCATGGTGCTGAAGGCGGTGCCTCCGCTGAACGGCAGCGAAGGGAGCCTTGATCAATTCGTTATAGCAATAGGACAGGTCATGGAGGTTGTGCATTCGTCAAAGAGCTTCTGGCAGGATGCGCTGCAGCTGGCGGCCCGAGCAGTAAAGATTTGAAGACAAGTCGCGCCTTTTACTGGACTTAGGAATCATCCGCAGGCTTTGATCATTCCCATACGCGATTTTTCCAAGCAAAAGAATGACAATGCCGTTACATTTCTAAGACGGTAACAAATCGGGTGTCGAATACCATGAAGGGCGGGTTTCAGTCAGCATGAAAATCGCAGCCACTGCGACGGCTTATCCTCAGTATTACTTTTCACAACAGGAAATCGTTGAGGCCATCAAGGAATATTGGAGCGAGAGCTTCGAAAAATCAGGTCTTCTGGAAAGGTTACACTATCGGACCGGCGTGGACGGCCGGTATTTCTCGCGGCCGCTTGAAGATTATCGTGGCCTCGACACATGGGGCAAAGCCAATGACACCTGGATTGAGGTGTCGGAGGAACTGGGCGAGAAGGCGATCGATTGCGCATTAAAGTTAGCTGGCCTCGCCCGCGATCGCATCAACGCACTCTTCTTTGTTTCGGTAACCGGCGTATGCAGTCCATCGATCGACGCCCGCCTGGTGAACCGCATGGGGCTTTCGCGGAATATCAAGCGCAACCCTATTTTTGGCCTGGGGTGCGTTGCCGGCGCTGCGGGGTTGGGGCGCGCGGCTGACTATGTGCGCGCATATCCCGACCATGTTGCGGCACTACTGTCGGTTGAGCTTTGCTCGCTGACCTGGCAACGCAACGACCTTTCTGTAGCGAACCTTATCTCATCCGGCCTGTTTGGCGATGGTGCTGCAGCCGTTCTGGTTGCCGGAGACAAGGTCGCGGCTTCCGGACCGCGCATTGTGGCCAATCATCAGATCTTCTATCCGAATACACATGACGTGATGGGCTGGAAGATCTCAGAGAAGGGTTTCACTATCGTGCTGTCACCGGACGTGCCGGTGGTTGTGCGGGAAAATCTAGGGCGCGACGTGGACGAATTTCTAGCGCAGCACGGATTGACGCGTGCCGACATCGACTCATGGATCATGCACACGGGTGGGCCGAAGGTGCTGGAGGCGACTGCGGACGCACTCAGCTTAAGGAATGGAGAATTGGATGTTTCGTGGGAGGCGCTGCGCCGCGTGGGAAATCTGTCGTCTGCCTCTGTGCTTATTGTGCTCGACGAAGTGATGAAGCACAGACGTCCTGCTCCGGGGACACGCAGCATTCTGGCGGCGATGGGCCCGGGCTTTTGCGCGGAGATGCTTCTACTGGAGTGGTAGGTATTAATGAGGAATTCCTGTGATGTCTTGATTGTCGGCGGCGGACCTGTTGGGCTTGCCGCGGCGATCGCTTCGCGGATGCGGGGCGCTGATGTGCTGGTCGTGGATGCACTGAAACCACCGATTGACAAAGCCTGTGGTGAAGGACTTTTGCCAGATGCGCGCCGCGATCTGGCCGCGCTTGGAGTGAATTGCGAATCCGATGAAGGCGCGTCATTTCGAGGTATCCGCTTTGTAAGCTGGACGGACGACATGCCGGTTTCGGCAACTGCTGACTTCGAAAACGAAGAAGGATTTGGGATGCGCAGAACAGCGTTGCATGCACGCCTGGCGGCACGCGCGCAGGAAATTGGCGTCCGCATCCGGTGGAATACTCACGTTGCATTGGGAAGAAGTGTTTTGCTCGGCGATGAGCCGTGCAGTTATCGATACCTCGTGGGCGCGGATGGGCAGTCGTCCAGAGTACGCACCTGGGCAGGCCTCGACGATGGCAGGCTGATCACGAAACGGTTCGGGTTTCGCCGGCACTACCGGATTCCTGCGGCAAGCGATTATGTGGAAGTCCACTGGTGCGCGCTTGGGCAGGTCTATATCACACCGGTTGCGCGAGACGAGATCTGCGTTGCTGCAGTGACACGACAGAGCTCCACACGTATGCGACAGGTCATTGACGCGGTCCCCTGCCTGCGAGAATGGCTTCCAGCGCACAAGGAAATTTCGGTGGAACGTGGTGCTCTGACAACCACCCGCCGGCTGAAACGCGTAGCGAGGGGAAACGTCGCTCTGATCGGCGACGCTTCGGGATCAGTTGACGCAATTACAGGTGAGGGACTTGCCATCGGTTTCCGTCAGGCATCTCTGCTGGGACGCTCGCTTGAGAAAGGCTCGCTTGATTTTTACGCGGCCGAGCATGAAAAGACTCTGCAGATGCCGCGGCGAATCGCGCAGACATTGTTGCTGATGGACGCTAATCCGTGGATAGGCCGCGCAGCTATGCAGGCCCTGTCGGCCTCGCCGGGGTTATTTTGCGGACTCTTGCGAGCGCACATGGGTGAGGAGAGCCTGTCGCGCGTTCTGCTGGGGAATGGCATCGAAATGGTGAAGCGCGCTTCTTCAGGCGTTTCACATTCGAGCGCGGAAAGCGCGTCCATGTGAACCCGGACTGTCGCAAATACCAGACATTGCTCGCCACTGTCTTCGCCGCCGCGATAATAGCGCGGGCACAGGCTCCAGCGCCTAAGATCACCATTCACCTTGATCCGCAGAAAACTGAAATCCGGTGGACGTTGCACGACGTACTGCATACGGTACGGGGCACGTTTCGCTTGAAAGGTGGGTTGATGACATTCGATCCGGCGACAGGCGCGGCGCAGGGCGAATTTGTCGTCGACACGGTCACAGGTGAAAGTGGAAACCGCATTCGCGACGAAAAGATGCAGAAAGAGGTGCTCGAAAGCGCGAAATACCCACTGGCATTCTTCCACCCTGTGAAGTTTTCCGGAAGCCTGAAGGCCGGAAGCACACAGAATTTAACTGTAGAGGGTACATTGAATGTCCACGGGACAGACCATCCGCTTACCTTGCAGATGGCGGCGCAGTTGAATGGAACAGATGCGACTGCGACAACGCAGTTCGGTGTACCTTATGTTGCCTGGGGGATGAAAGATGAAAGCACGTTTCTGCTGAAGGTGGACAAGGAAGTAACAATCGATGTTGTTGCGCGGGGAACTGTGGAAGGGCTTTCCCCAGCGAAGTAGGGCGGGAACGCAAAAGACGCTCCTGCCCATCCCGGTTTCTACTTGAACTGGCTAATTGCGTCCCAAACGTAAATACCGATTATGAGGACGGATAGTACGCAGGTGGCGCCCGTCATAATGCGGACGAGCGGTGTCACCCGATTGACCTTTTTCACAATCTCGGTTTGCTCCGCCTGCTGGTGGTTTTCGGCGGGATCGAGAAAGAGCTGGTCTTCCTCGTAACGAGTAAGAGTGCCACGATAAGCAAGAAGCGCTAACAGCGCGCAGGTGACTACGGCCCATACGATCCACAGAATAAGCATGATGCTCACCTTCGGGATTCGAGTTTTGAGTCGGTCCCAGTACGGGCGGGTCCGAAAATGCGCGGGCTCGGGGGTAGGTGGGGCCGCTTCGATTGAGCATGATAGTCCTATTCCGGCTGAGTTGAACAGGGGTTGTGACGCGCTGCGAAGCTAATTTGGCAACCTCTTTGCCTCTAAATGATTCCATCTCTGTGTCCACACACGTGGAGGCTGGAATGAAATTTCATAGGGCAAAGAATGTAAGTGACTTGGCAATTCGACTTGCGGTAGCTATGTGTTTGTTTGCAGCTTCATTGTGGCTCGCTGCCTGCGCGCGGAAGCAATCCGACGAGCAATTGAAGCAACAGGCGGCGCAAGCCACGCAACAGGCGAAACAGGGCGCGCAACAAGCGGCAGCCGACGCCAAAGTTGCCGCCGCAACTGCCGAGCGCAAAGTGAATGACATCGCCGCGGGGGTAAAAGAAGGGCTGAAATCCAACAGCAAACCCGGAGCGGGAACTGTCGATATTAATTCCGCGTCGGAACAGCAGCTGGTTGATTTGCCGGGAATCACCGGAGCACGTGCGCAGAGGATTATACGTAACCGGCCTTACAGCCATCCGCATGATCTGGTGGCCAAAGGGGTTCTAACGGAACAGCAGTATGGGCGTATATCCGGACAGATTACGGCAGATTAACTTCTTATATATCAATCATCGGAGGTCTGAATCGACTGTCAGGTTTTTATCATCCAATAACAAGTGTTGTAGGCGCCGCTTCAGGGCGCTACACTGATAGCAGAGTTCATTCAGGAGAAATACATGGCAACTACAGCCGTTATGCCAACTGAAACCCCGGAAGTCAAAAGGACCCCCATGTCGCTTACCGATACGGCGGTTGCCAAAGTGCGCGAGATCATGGCGACCCAGGACCCGCTTCCGGCCGGACTGCGCATTGGCGTAGTGGGCGGCGGCTGCTCGGGTTTCCAGTACTCCATGTCATTTGAGAACCAGTCGGGCATGATGGACAAGGTCTTCAACTTCGACGGCCTTAAGGTCTTTGTCGATGCAACATCGCTGATGTACCTAACCGGATGCGTTGTGGACTATGTTGAGACGCTGGAAGCGGCAGGGTTCAAATTTGAGAACCCAAACACGAAGAGCACCTGCGGCTGCGGATCTTCGTTCAACGTGTAATCTCTCCGACTTGGGAGCGGAAATGGCCTCGCGATGCGAGGCCTTTTTATTGTGGTGAAGTGGGCGGGTTGCTCGTGGGGTTCGTGCCAGAAGTCGGGTTTGCTGCTGGGCCAGAACTGAAGGGACTCGACGGAGTACCAGGACTCATCGTGCCATTACTGCCGGGGCCATTGAGGTTCCCGGATCCGCTTTGCCCTCCTCCGAAGAGACTCACGGAGCTCATCAGGTCTTCGACAGGATCGTACACGAACTCCCACTCATTGTAGTGCTTTTGTTGCTTGTATTCCTTGATGGACGCCTTGGTGCTTTTGCTGGCCACGCCAACAATGGGAGCGCCGCCCATGGTCTGGCCGCTGCCGAAGGTGCTGCTTCCCGTACTGCTGAATGGGCTGGTGGGGTTAGTACCAGCATTTATCGTTCCCGGGGTGCTGGAGCTTCCAGAGGAGCTGGAGCCGGTGATGCCGCTGGAAGATGGTGTGGTGCTGGAAGAGGACGCAGCCCCGCCCAGCGGGTTCGATGTCAGTCCGGGTGTGCCGCCTAGGACGCTGCTTCCCGCTGTCGTTGACATGCCACCATTCTGGATCGGCTGGCCAAACAGTCCCATTGCTTTTACATGTGCTTCCCCAAAATGGATGATCTTCCAGTCGTCCTTGCCGGTCATCGGATCGACATAGCGTTTGCGAAGGAAGCGGATGTTGTTTGTGTTCTCAAGCTGGTCGATGGAGGATGGGTAGCGGCCGAATTTCTTGTAATAGAGCTTGATGGCGCGCGTGTATTGCTTTCCGCGATGGATCAGCTCCTGTTCGCGATCGCGCTGAATGCTTGTAGCGATGCGCGGAGCAGCCACAGCGAGGGCGATCAGGATCAGCACGACCATGAAAAGCACGGTGAGCAGGATGTAGCCCGATTCGGATTTGGCGGCGCTGCGAAGCATGTGGATTAATTCTGCGTAAGCGGTATCGGTTGTGCGTTCTGGTACGGCAAGTCTTCAACCTGCACGGACATTGGCGCGATCTTCAGAACCTTGTAGCGATGATCAACCACGTCCCCTTCAGACGCGATAAAGACATCATCGCCATGAAGCAGAAACGCCTTTCGTGTCCCGTCCTTGTGCGTCTCGTAGCCAAAGAATTTCAGGTCGATGGGCGGCGGAGGCGGCGGGCCTTTCGGAGCATCGGCAACAGTATTGCTTGGGCGAACTGGTGCTTTTACCTCTTCGATCTTAGGCGGCGCGGAGAACTGCGAGAAGATATTGCGGCCGCTGCCCGAGTATTCGAGCGACTCCGCCTGCGCCATCCACTCCGGGTGCAGCGTCGGATCGAGACTCGCAATGTTACTTGAGATTTTGGCCGCTGCGTGTTCGCCCGTTGCAGGCACTGTTGCCGTTGCTGCTGGTTGGGGGCTTGGCCGGGCGGTCGAGGTCTGCGCAGCCGGAGGCGGCGCGGGTGCGGAACTGCCGCCGAAAATAAACGTCAGTGCATACACCAGTGCCCCAATCGCACCTGCGCCGAGTACGCCGGCGGCGATGACCTTCTTCTTGTCTTCAGCGCCGATCTTCATGGTCGCGCCCCCTGAGGAGCCACCGCCGCCTGCTCACTTGCAACTGCGCCTTCATCGCCAGTTGCAGACGGCAGGTCGCCGCTCGACCGCAGATAGGTGGTCATGCGCAGCCGCAGATTGACAAGACCGCCCTGCTGGCCATTGAGTGTGAGCGCGTCGATGGTGAAGAAAACATGGTTCTTGTCGCGCTCGATGTCATTGATGAAGTGCATCAGCGCCGAGTATTCGCCGCTGAGAGCAGCGTCGACCCGCACCTCGGTCAGGCCGTTAATGGCCGGCGTGGGCGTGTATTGTGCGCGGGTAAGGCGCACATTATCTTTGCTGGTGAGGGCGCCCAGTTCTCCAGCCATGGTCGAGTAATTGTCTGCAATGCGCTTTTCGTAGAATTTGACTGCGTCGCTGCGAGCCTGATCAACCTTTTGCGGGAGCCCCTCAAGGCGGGACATCTGTGACTGTAACTGCACGTATCTGAGGTGCTCGGCCTCGTAATCTGCCGACTGATCTGAGTTAGCCGCATGCCATGCGACGAAGAGGCGCGTCGCCAGAAATAGATTCAGTCCGAGCAGCAGCACTACACCCGCGATGTGCAGGTTGAGCAGCGTGAAGAGTTTGCGCACGTTGTTCATTGCGCACCTCCCTTCTGCTGTTGCTCCGGTTCTCTGTCGCGTTTGTGGGGCTGTTCTTCGTCGAGAGGCAGGGGTCGATAGTCGGCAAGGATGTCAAAGTTCACATTATCTGACGCGTTGACTGGCGTTGCCTGCTGGTTACCGTTGCTCGAAGATGCAAGAGCTTCTCCGGCAAGGCGCGGGGAGGCGAAGTGTTTGGAGCTTTCTAGGTTCTTGACTACCTCAATGGCCCGTTGGCGCTCGCCGCTGACACGCATGCGTATGGTGACATGGCCGTCTGGCGCGACCTGCGGATCGATGCTCATTACCTGCACACCCGCAGGCAGAACGGTTTCCAGATCCGTCAGAGTTGCCGTCCACGAAAACGCTTTGCGGCGGAAGAGATCGTTCAAAAAATCAGATTGCGTCAGCACGGCGGCATTCTGCGGCTGGCGCATTAGACCCTGATAGTCTTGCTGCTGGTTCTGCATCTTCTGCACATTGACCTGCATCTGGCGTACGCGAGCGGTAGCTGCGTCGGCTTTCTTCTGCTCGTTGCGCGCAACGTACCACAGAGGAATCGCCAGCAGGAAAAGGAGAACCATCCAGGCGCGAAGCCGTCTGTATATGGGACGCAGCTCAACGAAAGGACGGGTAGCGACATTGACCGTGACGCGCATTAGTTTGCGAGCGCTCCTGTGACTGCCGCCACTAGCCCTTTAGGCACTGCGTTTCCATTGGAAACAAGGTCGCGCACGCGAAACTGTACCAGACCCAGCACACGGGTCAGTTCCACTGCGCCGCCGGGGCCAGCATAAAAGATAATATCGGGTACGAAGGCGAGCGTGTCTTCAAAATAAGCTACTGATACAGAAACGGCATGACGAAGCTCGTCTTCGCGCAGCGTTTCCTGAACAGGCAGCTCAACGCTGCGATGCAACAGCAGTTCGTCGCCACGCGTGATCGCGGTTGTTACTGAATTGCCGTTGAGGTTGACCAGTAAAGCAGGGTCAGGCTGCATGAGCGCCGCGAGCGTGCCCAGGGTGCTGGTGAGTACGACGCCCGGTTCGTATCCGCCGAGCCGTACGGCCTCCTCGTACTCGGCGAGAACGGCATTCGGCATCGCTGTCACCAGCACGCGTGTTTCTGTCGGGCTTTGTTGCATGATCTGGTAGCTGACCGCAGCCTCATCCACTTCAAAGGGAATGAGCTTGCGCAGGCGGAACCGCACGATGGGCAGCGCTTCAGCCGGTTTGGCAGGCAGCGTATCGAAATCGAGCAATAGCACGCGCGCAGCCGCGTCGGGGACGATCAGGGTCAAGCGCTTATCTCGAGCTTCCACCGCGTCAAGCGCCCGCTTCAATGCAGCCACTATAGCGGCCTGGTCGATGATGTTCGGCGTCTTCAGGCTGGGAATGAGCGTTCCCGCAAAAAGCGGAGCAAAGGACGCCGCTGTCTGTTCCGGATCGATAAGACGCGCAGCCACAACGCCGTCGGGCGTAAGTTCACAGGCCAGGCGCGGACGCTGGTGTGTTACGGGCATAAAAAGATTGAATGCCACTATCGCGTTGCCTCGATGAATGTAACCTTGTTGATTTCTTTCAGCGTCGTCAGCCCGCGCCGGACGCGGTCAAGCGCCGACTCGCGGAGGAATTGCATGCCTTCCTTTGCGGCGAGCTTGCGAACCTCTGAGCTGGGTTTCTTGTCGAGGATCATCTCGCGGATCGGATCGCTAAGGTCGAGCAGTTCGTGGATCGCTGTTCGCCCGCGATAGCCGGTACCGCCGCATTCGATGCAGCCTGCGCCTTCGCGGAAATCAAAATTACGCCACTCAGCAAGATCAAGGCCGCCGCCGAGCAGCGTTTCCTCATCGTGCTTCACACGGCGCACGCAGTATTCGCAAATGGTGCGGACAAGGCGCTGCGCCAGGATGCAGTTGAGCGCAGAAATAAAGTTGTAGGGCTCGACACCCATGTTGAGGAAGCGTCCGAGCACGTCGAAGACATTGTTGGCATGGACGGTGGTGAAAACGAGGTGTCCAGTCAGCGCAGAGTTGATAGCGATCTGCGCTGTCTCCTGGTCGCGGATTTCGCCGACCAAAATTTTGTCAGGATCATGGCGCAGGATGGAGCGCAGACCGCGCGCGAAGGTCAAGCCCTTCTTCTCATTCACCGGAATCTGAGTGATACCGCGAATCTGGTATTCAACCGGGTCTTCAATGGTGATGATCTTGTCTTCGTCGCTCTTGATTTCGTTAAGCGCGGCATAGAGGGTGGTTGTTTTCCCGGAACCAGTGGGGCCCGTGACCAGCACCATGCCGTAAGGCTCACGGATATAGCGCCGGAAGCGACGCAGATCGTCATCAGCGAAGCCGACCACGTCGAGCGTGAGCTTGCGGAACTTCTCACTCATCGATTCTTTATCGAGCACACGGAGCACCGCATTTTCGCCATGCACGGTTGGCATGATAGAGACGCGGAAGTCGATAAGCCGGTTCTTGTAGCGTACACGGAAGCGTCCGTCCTGCGGAACGCGTCGCTCGGCAATGTCGAGCTCGCTCATGACCTTGATGCGGGAGAGGATGGTTGAGTGATGCTCGCGCGCGATGGGAGCCATGGCCTGTTGCAGCACGCCGTCGATGCGGTATTTCACCAGCACTGAATCATCATAGGTTTCGATGTGGATGTCGGAGGCGCGGCGCTCAAGCGCAGTAAAGATGGTGGTATCAACGAGGCGGATGATCGGGCTGATGTCTTCTTCAGAGGTCAGCTTTTCGATCGAAATGTTTTCATCGGCGTTGTCTTCGCCAGTGAGAACGTCAAATGTCAGGCCCTCGGATGCTTCGTCGAGGACGCGTTGCGATTGCTCTGTCTTCTTGAGCAGGTCGGTAATCTGCGAGAGCGTGGCTACGCGGGCCGAAATGCGCTGGCCGAGGAGGCTGGAGATTTCGTCGAGCACCATCAGGCGGCTGGGGTCGCTGACGGCGATGACGAGGCGGTCTTCCTGCTGCTCCAGCGGCACGAAGTTGTAGCGGAACATCATGTCGACCGGCACGGTGCGGAAGAGATCGTGCTGGATGCGGAAGTTCTTGAGGTCGACAAACTCGCAGCGGTAGCGTGCAGCCAACGCTTGCGCACGCGATGTCTCGTCCTGCTCGACCGGAATGAATGCTGGCGCCTGTGACATGAGAAATCCTTTATCGCGAGAACGTGCCTGCCTGGCTGAGCGAGAAGATAGGCAGATAGAGCGCGATGAGAATGATGACGACTACGACGCCCATCACGATCAGAATCGCGGGCTCAATCAGGGCGAGCGATGCGGTCAGCGCGGTCTGGACGTCTTCCTCGAAAAATTCAGCGACTGAGTTCAGCATCTGCGGCAGCGCGCCAGTTGACTCGCCAACATCAATCATTTCCGTTGAAAGTTCCGGAAAGACCTTTGTGTTTTCGAGACTGCGAGCGAGACTTTTGCCCTCGCGGACACTGTCTACCGATGAGAATACCGCCTTCGCAATACGTTTGCTTGCGATGGAGCGCGCGGCGGTTTCGAGCGACGGCACCAGCGGCAAGCCGCCGGTGAGTAGGGTTGAGAGCGTACGGGCAAAGAGGGCTACCTGGTACTTCAGCCAGATCTTGCCGAAAAGGGGAAGGCGGATGCGGACGCCGTCAATGCGGTCAGAGCCGGCTTCGGTCTTGCTCCAGCGGTAGGCGAGGTAGGCGATGAGGGCGAAAACGGGCAGGACGTAAAGGATGTAGCGCTGTGCGCCTTTGCCGAGGGCGAGCAGGAAGAGCGTGATGGATGGGAGTTTCGTGCCGATCTGATCGTAAAGCAGGGCGAAGCGGGGGACGACGAAGGTGATGAGGAAGATGAAGAGGCCGAAGACCAGCGTAATCAGCAGCGCTGGATAGATCAAAGAAGCCTGTAGCTTCTTGCGAAAGGCCAATGAAACTCGCTGGAAAGACAGGTATCTTCCAAGTACTTCTTCGAGGTTGCCACTGCGCTCGCCAGCAAGCAGCGTTGTCGTATAGATGAGCGGGAATCCGCCCTGGGCATCGAAGGCACTCGAGATGGATTCGCCGGTCCGTACCCGTGCAGCAACGTTCTGCAATTGCGCCGAAAACGCGGGATTTTTCTGGTTTTTGGCCAGCATTTCTAGCGAGCTGAGAATCGGCAGTCCAGCGCGGACGAGTGTCAGAAATTGCTGGTTAAAGATAAGAAATGTTTCGAGTTTTGCCTTCTTTCGTCCGCCCGTGATACCGCGGGGCTTAACCGAGTAAACATAGTAGCCTGCCTGGGAGAAGCGCTGGCGCAACTCTTCGGCGGACGCGGCGGACTGGATTTGTTCCTGCACGCGCCCGCGTTCATCAGCCAGCTTGACGACAAACTCTGCCATTCTCTTCCACGATATCAGCTAGGGTGTGCTAACACTATCAGGGCGGACAGCGCCGCCGTCCCGATTGTGTTAGCAGATCCCTGAGGAGCCCGGAAATCCCCCCGAAAACCAGGCCCCTCGCACATTCTCTCTAATCAGCGCTAATGAATGAGACGCGATGAAGCGGGTTTTCGCTCAAACCAGCTAAACTACAGCCTGCGCATCCGCGGGCACAACCTCGTTTGGGCCACCGGCGCGCAGACTCCGTCCTATGCATTTTGGCGACGGCACAAACTCTCCTGCAAATCAGGCTGTAGTCACCGCCAACATTCAGGAGCACATCCAGAACGAGGTGCTGCATTTCGGCAACAAGGTCTATGTGTGGGACGTGGTCAACGAGCCACTCGACCCCTCGCAGCCCGATTGCCTCGCGCACGGCCCGTTCTATCAGGTGCTCGGCAAGAGCTACATCGACGTCGCCCTGAAAGCGGCCCGACAGTACGCGCCTCCCGGCACCTTGCTGTTTATCAATGACTACAGCACTGCCGATCCCAATCGCCTGGCCTGCCTCGTGCAGGTAGTCGGCGATCTGCGCGCGCGTGGCATTCCCATCGACGGTGTCGGCCATGAGATGCACAATGCCATCAACTACCCGTCCGTCGATGCGATGGTCAACGCCATCAACACCGTGGCCGCAAATTTCCCCGGCATTGATCAGCAGGTCACGGAGTTGGACATGAGCGTCTACAACGCGGGCGACAACACCTCAAACTATGGCAACAACATTCCGCCGTCGGTATTGGCCGAGCAGGGCTGGCTCTATAAAAGGTACTTCGACGCATTTCGACAGTTAAGCGGTAAGCTCCAGGCCGTCACCTTCTGGGAATGGCGGACGACGATACCTGGCTCGACGGCTTCCCGGTCGCCCGCACCGACTATCCACTGCCCTTCGATATGGGACTGCAGACCAAGCCAGCTTACTGTGGAATTGTCGATCCAACACAGCTACCCGGCTATGGGCTGAAATTCTCAGTCTCTGCCACGGCCGGGGAGCGCGATACGCGCGTGGTCACCTTGAAGGCGACCAACGGAACTGTGGGTCCGGTTTACTCGACCCAGATCAACGGGTTTACGCTCACGCAGGTTTCTGGCCCTTCATGCGCTCCGGCGATCACGCCGCCGGGCAGCTACCCGTTTGCCCTGGGCGACATAGCGGCAGGCGGATCTGCCAGCGAATCCTTCTCTATCAGCATTGTCGGCTGCAATCCTCTTGCTCAATTTAAGTTGAGTGTGCCCTGGAGCTCGGCAACCTACGATACCGGCACATTCACGACCCCCATGAACTTCAACAGAGGGCATTAACCGAAGAATCAGATAGAAATCGCGTATTCTTGCTGGCATGAAAGCCCTCGCCATCCTGGCTGCCGTCTCTCTTCTTTCGGTTCTCGCCCAAGGTCAGGTTGAGAAATCTGGCCCATGGGAGATGCAGTCGAGCGGAACCACTGCCAGTCTGCGTGGCATCCACGCCGTAGGCGGTGGAGTCGCCTGGGCCAGCGGAACCAATGGCACGGTCCTGCGCACCGAGGACAGTGGCTATATGTGGCAAAGCTGCGGGATGCCTCCCGGAGCCGAAAAACTTGACTTCCGCGGCATCTGGGCCTGGGATGCGAATACAGCCATCGTCATGTCCAGTGGCCCCGGCGATGAGTCCCGTCTCTACAAAACCACCGACGGCTGCTCCCACTGGACGCTGCTCTATACCAACCCGGACAAGAACGGTTTCTGGGACGCGATAGTGTTCACCACACGCGGTCGCGGAATCCTGTTAGGCGACCCTGTAGCCGTTCGAAATAAAAACGGAAGAAGCGACTTGGCGCTCACAATTTTGAAAACGCTTGACGGGGGAAAGACATGGATACAAGACCCGGCGCTAGAAGGCAGTATTTGGGTAGCCGATGGAACAGGAGCCTTCGCCGCCAGTAATTCATCGCTTGCAATCTTTGGAGACGCGGTCTGGTTCGGTACAGGAGGCAAGAGCGGTGCACACGTCTATATCGCCAAGTTCTCCGGACCAATCTCTCAACCGGAAATTATGTGCGACTGTGCAGGACCTTTGCCCGGGCTAGATCCATCGATCAGTCGTTATATAGCTGTGCCACTCGCTAGCGGCGCAGATGCCTCCGGCGTCTTCTCCCTCGCCTTCCGCGACTCACAACATGGCATGGCCGTAGGAGGTGACTATACCAAGCCCAACGAATCCGCCGGAACCGCAGCCTGGACCGCCGACGGAGGCCAACACTGGACTGCAGCCGAAAAGCCGCCGCACGGCTACCGCTCTGCCGTAGCCTGGGACGCGGACGCCAAGGCATGGATCGCCGCCGGAACCAACGGAAGCGACATCAGCTATGACGACGGCAAAAACTGGCAGCCGCTCGACAATGGCAACTGGAACGCCCTCAGCCTGCCCTGGATCGTCGGCCCGAAAGGCCGCATCGCCAAGTTAGGGACACTACCGCCGCATAAATAAATTTGTCATTCTGAGCGAAGTGACCCTGTACCAATGAAAGGAACGTAATCGAAATTCCTCACTGCGCTTGAATCTTGTTACTCCGCGCGTAGGGCTTTTGCCGGATCGATGGCGGCGGCCCGGCGTGCGGGGAGCAGGGTTCCGGCGACGGCAAGCAGCGGCAGGATGCAGATCGCGATGATGAGTGTGACCGGATCGTGCTGCGAGGTGCGGATGAGTTCGTCTTTGGCGAAGCGTCCGGCGAAGAATGCGAGCGGGAGTCCTATGGCGACGCCCAGCAGGGCGAGCATGCAGGCCTGACGGAGGACCATCCACATGACGTTGCCGCGATTCGCGCCTAACGCCATGCGGATGCCGATTTCCTGCGTGCGTTGCGAGGTGACGAAGGAGAGCACTCCATAGACGCCGACAAGCGAGAGCAGTAGAGCCGCGGCGGCGAAGGTCCCGAAGAGCGCGAGAGCGAAGCGTGGACTGGCGTATCCATACATGTCGAGAAGCTGGCGCAGAGTGAAGAGGTCAGTAACGGGCTGGTCTTTGTCAATGGAATAAACGGCCTTGCGGACGGGATTTGCGAGATTGGCTGCTGGCATGTCTGTGGAGATCAGCAGCGTGTCCATCAAGGGAAACACGGAGTAGGGCAGAAAAATATGAGGTAGAACACGGGAGATAGTGAAGAGGGGCATATTGTTGACCACTCCAACGATAGTGAAAGCGTCGTCATTGAGGCCGAATTGTTTATCGCTTTTTAGTTCGGGTAAATGTACGACCCGTCCAAGCACATTCTCGCCATTGAAATATCGTTTGACAAAGTCTTCTGTGACCACGGCCTCGTGTGCCTTATCAGCGATTTCGCGATCATCAATGAAATGGCCTTGTGTGAGATGACGTGCTGACATGGCCAGGTATTCAGGGCTCACAAGATGCAGCGCGACGATGCGTTTGTCTTCAGGCTTGCCGGGAACCTGCACCTGGGCGCCCCAGATGCCCAGGAATGGTGTGTTCGAGTCCGGGCTTGCAGCTCTAATACCGGGGATCGCGGTGACGCGAGAAAGCAATTCACGGTAGAAACGGATGTGGCTCTCAGGCGTGGGATAGCGCTGTTCAGTGAGCGGGATGCGCATGGTCAGTGTATGGTCTGGCGAAAATGGAAGGGGAATACTCTCGACAGCGATGAGAGAGCGCACCATAAGCCCCGCAAGCGTCAGGAGTGCCAGCGACAATGCTATTTCTGTCACGACGAAGCCGCTCAAAAGGCGGCGTTGAGCGCGGCTTCCGGAAGAGCGCACGCTGCTAAGGGCCGCGGCAAGACGCGGATTGGCGCTGTGCCATGCGGGGGCCAGCCCAAAGAGGATGACCGTAAGAAGGGCTATCCCAATCGAGACAAGCAGGACTGGAATGTTCATGGTGACAACGGCTTCATCAGGGATGGTTTCAGTAGGGACGATGCGTAGAGTGGCCTGCAATCCTGCATACGCGAAGGCCAGAGCTACAGGCATGGCGACCAGCGCGAGCAACAGAGATTCGGTGAGAGCGTAACGGACGAGACGCAGGCGCGTGGCGCCGATGGCGGAGCGGACGACGAATTCGTGCTCACGGTTGACGGCGCGGGCGAGCAGCAGGCTGGAGACATTGACGCAGGCAATGAGCAGCAGGACGGCAACCGAGCCGAGCAAGAGATAAAGTGTGCTCGAAAGGCCGGATTGGAACATCTGGTCAAAAGGCATCACGCCACCAATGCGGAGGTCCTTTGGAAAGCGCTGCGGCTCCGTTCTTGCCAGATCATTGAAGACCGGTTGCAGTTCGGCTGAAGCCTGGGCGTCGGTCACGCCCGGCTTCAGCCGCCCAACAAGGGTGAAATAGCTCTGGCCCTGTATCTCATCGCTATTGGTCATTTCGATGGGCAGGTAGACATTGCCACCGCGCCACAGAAAGCGCGGCGGCATGACGCCGATGATGGTGCGAGGATGTCCGTTGAAATCGAGCACGCGCCCCAGCACTGACGGGCTGCCTCCGAAATGGGCCTGCCAGTAGCGA
Organism: Alloacidobacterium sp.; assembly: GCF_035631355.1. Classification (NCBI taxonomy): domain Bacteria; kingdom Pseudomonadati; phylum Acidobacteriota; class Terriglobia; order Terriglobales; family Acidobacteriaceae; genus Alloacidobacterium; species Alloacidobacterium sp. Next base: position 2,067 of record NZ_DASQIX010000108.1, on the reverse strand, counting down.
TAACTGAGAAGCGCGACTTCACCATGACCGGGCTGCACATCGCTTTCGGCAGAGGCGCGGCCGAGGATAGGCTGAACACCCAGGACATCGAAGGTATTAGGCGTGATGTAATTCCCGCGCAGACGCTGCGGCTCGGAGCCGCCGGTGAGCGCTACGTCGCTGATGGTGGAGGCGGTCACTCCACTGAAGATATCGGTCTTTTGAACTATTTCATTGAACTGCTCAGGCCTGTAGACATCCCAACCACAACGAGTCCATTGAGAGGAACATAGTTTCGGCGTGGCGAGGGTGTGGACATCCTTGTAGGGGAACGGATCGATGAGGACGCCGTAGGCCACGCTGAAGACGGCGGTGGTGGCACCGATGCCGAGAGCGAGGGTCAGGATAGCTGTGAGAGCAAAGCCAGGGTTCTTGCGCAACTGGCGCACGGCATAACGGAGATCCTGAAAGATTTGCATAAATACGATCTCGGGTGCTATTTGCAGGACGATAGTAGCGTATCCTTCGTTTGCTGCGCTTGACGAAAGAGCCTTTTTGGGTGGGTTTTCTGAGGTCGAGACTGGGTTTAATTCTTAATCAATGTGACAATGATTTAAGGCAATCGGTTGACTTCAATGTAATTTAAGCCATTTCCAGAAAAATCATTAAGTAAATCGTTTGAGCTTGACGGTTGTGTTTCTGTGACTTTAGTATGAGCGCGCAATTGGAAATTTGAGGGGAAGCAATGGGGATGGGTGTGCTTAGAAAAAGCCTGCCGCTCGCGGCGGGATTGATAGCGCTGCTGTTGCCGGCGGGCGTGGCGATGGCGCAAGAGGGAAATGGCGGACAGACCGTCGCAGACCGTCCGTGGATGAATAAGAGCCTGTCGCCGGACGAGCGCGCCGATCTGGTGCTGAAGCAGATGACGCTCGATGAGAAGATTGCCCTGCTGCACGGAACGGGCATGGCGCATGTGCCCAACTGGCAGACGCCGCTGACATATCTGTCCAACGGCGGCGCGGGCATGACGGTAGGCGTTCCGCGGCTGGGCATTCCGAACATCTATATGTCTGACGCGGCGTATGGCGTGCGCAGCAGCGGTGAAAACGGGCGGTACTCGACCGCGCTGCCTTCAAATGCAGGAGCGGCCTCGAGCTGGAATCCGGAAGCTGCCTGCGATTATGGGGCAGTCATAGGGAGCGAGCTGCGGGCGCAGGGCTACAACATGACGCTCGGTGGCGGCGTGAACCTGACACGCGAGCCGCGCAACGGACGCACATTTGAATATATGGGCGAGGACCCGCTGCTAGCCGGAACGATGGTCGGCAACCTGATGAAGTGCGAGCAGGCGCAGCACGTAATTGGCGACATCAAGCACTATGCGGTGAACGACCAGGAAACAGGCCGCAACATTGTGAACGCAATCATTTCGAAGCGCGCCTTGCAGGAGAGCGACCTGCTGGCGTTTCACATCGGCATCAAGATTGCCAATCCTGCAGCGGTGATGTGCTCCTACAACCGCATCAACGGCGACTTCGCGTGTGAGAACAAGTACACGCTCACCGATGTGCTGAAAGGAGAGTGGGGTTTTAAGGGCTTCGTACTTTCCGACTGGGGCGGCACGCACAGCACAGAGAAAGCTTCCGCTGCGGGGCTGGACAACGAGGAGCCGATGGACCACTACTTTGGCCCGAAGTTGAAGGAAGCCGTCGAAGCAGGACGCGTTCCCATGTCGGAGATTGACGACCACGCGCGACGCGTCCTCTATGGCGAGTTTCTGTCGGGCATCGTTGACTATCCCGTGGAGAAAAGCGTGGTCGATGTGCGGCATGGCTTCGACGTGGCCCAGCATATTGAAGAGCAGAGCATTGTCCTGCTGAAAAATGACAAGGGGATTCTGCCGCTTGGAGCGAAGGTAAAGTCGATTGCGGTGATCGGCGGCCATGCGGATGTGGGAATGATTTCCGGAGGCGGCTCGGCGCAGGTAGATCCGCCGGGAGGAAATGCGATCATGCCTCCGGGCCAGGGCGCGACGCATTGGCAGGATCACATCTGGTTTCCGACCTCGCCGCTGAAGGCGCTGAAGGC
>NZ_DASQIX010000107.1:0-47018 GCF_035631355.1 Alloacidobacterium sp. | reverse complement strand
CATTGCCGGCGGGCTGGGATCGAGCTTCGACGAAGCGACATGGGTGCTGACAACCTATCTGGTTGCGAATGCCGTTGTCTTGCCGCTGAGTGCGTGGCTCTCGCGCGTCTTCGGGCGCAAACGCTACTACATGATGTGCGTGGGATTGTTTACAGCGACATCGTTTCTCTGCGGTATAGCGCCCACGCTTGGATTTCTCCTGCTCTTTCGCGTCTTGCAGGGTATCGGCGGCGGCGGGCTGGCCCCGGTAGAGCAGGCGATCCTGGTTGACACGTTCCCAGCAAACAAACGAGCGGCGGCATTTGCGCTCTACAGCATGGCTATTGTTACCGCGCCTGCAATCGGGCCTCCGCTGGGCGGTTGGATTACGGACAGCTTTTCGTGGCGATGGGTGTTCTTCATCAATGTGCCTATTGGAATTGTGTCGCTGATCCTGAGCAGTCGGCTGGTGCACGACCCGCCGCAGTTCAAGGAAGAAATTGCCCGGCTGCGCGCGAGCGGCAAGCTGCGCATCGACGGGTTGGGCATCGGGCTGATTGCCATAGGTTTCGGATGCCTTGAAGTAGTTCTCGACCGCGGCCAGATCGATGACTGGTTCGGCAGCTCAACGATTGTCGCGCTGCTGGTTGCAGCGATTGCCACGCTGGTTGTGGCGATTATCTGGGAGTGGAGGCACACCGACCCCGTGGTGGAGCTGAAGTTGCTGCAGGACCGCAATTTTGCCGGCGCCACGATCTTCTATTTTCTCTTCGGATTTGTGCTCTTTGGCAGCACGACGATGATTCCGGAGATCCTGCAGACGCTCTATGGCTACACGGCGACCGATGCGGGGTTGGTGCTGGGCCCGGGTGCGCTGGTCATTACCTTTCTTGCGCCGTTTGTGGCACGGCTGGTGCAGTCGGGCAAGGTAAATCCTAAGCACCTCATCATCTTCAGTTATGCCGTAGTCGCGGTCTCCATGTGGTATTACGGCAGCTTCACTCCGCAGACTGACTATTTTCACTACGCATTTGCGCGCGCCGTTCAGGGCTTTGGCTATGCCTTTCTATTCGTGCCTGTGAGCGTGATGGCATATTCGTATCTGCCTCCGCAGAAGAACAATAAGGCGTCGAGCCTTACGAATCTGGCGCGCAACTGGGGTGGCAGCTTCGGCGTCGCCTTTGTCACTACGTTTCATGAGCGCCGCATGGACCTGCATCAGGCGCGTCTCGCCGACGCCTTACATGGTTTATCTCTGGTGGACGCGACGCGCGATTCGCTGACAAAGAGTTTCGAGCAGCTTGGATTTTCCCATTCCGACGCTGCAGCTCATGCCGGCGGTCGCATGTATGACCTGCTGCTGCAACAGGCAAGCCTGCTTGGGTTTACCGATTGCTTTCATCTGCTCGGGTGGGTTGCATTGCTCGGGATTCCGGTCGTCTTTTTCACTCGCGACTTCAAGCCCAGTGGAGGCTCGACGGCTGGGCATTAGACCGTTTTCAGTCGCGCCAAAGCCATGTACTATCGAAGATCATTTTGATAGCACATGGCTGAGATCGGTCCTGTTCGCAAAATTGGGCGTGGCATTGTCTGGTTCGTCCTGCTGCTAATAACGATCTGGGCGATTGCCGCTCTTTGCTTCGATGTGCGCATTGCATGGCTGCGCATTCCATGTGTGATTGCCTATCTGTTGGCGGTTAGTGCGTCGATAATAAAACCAAAGCGGTTCTGGCGGCGTGTGCTGGGTTGCGTTATCTGCTTCGCAGTTGTGCTCGCGTGGTGGCGTACACTGCAGCCTTCGAATGAGGGCAACTGGCAGGTGGATGTGTCGCGGCTCGCATACGGCAAGGTGGATGGCCAGCATGTCACTATTTACAACACGCGCAGTTGCGACTATCGCGCCGAGTTTGATTACACCTGCGCATGGCCGACGCGCGAAGTGGATCTATCACAAATTCGTGGCATGGATGTTTTCGTCGATTATTGGGGATCGCCGTGGATAGCGCACACCATTATCAGTTTTGATCTGGGAAACGGACAGCACGTCGCATTTTCCATCGAGGCGCGCAAGCACATAGGGCAGAGCTACTCGGCGATTCGTGGCTTCTTTCGCCAATTCACTCTGATTTCGGTCGTGAGCGACGAGCGCGATCTGGTCCGGCTCCGCACGAACTACCGCGTCGGCGAAGACCTGTATCTCTTTCACACTACGGCGACGCCTGCCTTTGCGCGCTCGCTCTTTCTTGACTACATCGGGTTTACGAATGGCCTGCACGACCATCCGCACTGGTACAACGCCGCGACCAGCAACTGCACAACTGAGATTTTTGCGCTGAAGACCATGCAGAGCCTGCAGCGCAACTGGACAATCCTGCTGAATGGCAAAGGCGCAGAGGAACAATACCGCCAGGGCAATCTGGCTGGCGATGGCTTGCCTTTTGATGAGTTGATGAAGCGGGCCTATATCAACCCGGCGGCCAAGCTGGCTGACAAGAGCTCCGACTTCTCGAAAAGGATTCGGGAAGGCAGACCTGGATTCGAGAACATCCAGTAGAGTCTGGGAGCGCGAAATACCAGATTGCGGCTACAGCAAGCCGGCAAGAAACGGCGCCACAGCGTGGAAGGCAACACCTCCAAACTTGGCGATCATTCCGGCAATGGTTCCGATTGTCGTTAGCTCTGTTTGCGCCGCGCCCGATGCCTTGACCAGCAGGTTCAGCTTTTCCAGTCCGGATTCAAGCTTGTTCTTCGCCTCCGGGGCCTTCACGTCTTCGCGCATGGGCTGGATAACATTGTCCACGATGGTGCTCTTCATGGCGTCGGGCATGCTAGATTTCTGGATCTCCGCCTTCAGGTCTTCGATAAGCTTGATCAACTGCTGCTGATCGGCTGCGTTTGTAATCGAGACGTTCGAGCTTGCCCCGGCTCCGATCGCTATGCCCGTGCCGGAAATGTTGCCGCCGACGTATGTGCCGCTGTTGTCTGTCATGTATTTGCTCCGTGCTCTGCGCGGATCGCGGTGGCAGCAAGGCTGTGTTCTCCTACCGCAATCCCGGCCCCCTGGATATTTCCATTCACTGTCGTGGAGTGATCGTCCATGTGAATGGTGACGTTGTAAACTGCGCCGGCAGGAACTGACATGACCGGCGTTTGTTCTTTGGTCTTTGGGTTAATAATGTTCAACTGCAACTGGTCCGGGTGGTTGGGATCGGCCAGCGCGACGACTGATGCGGGCATGGACGTTCCGCCTGAGACGTTGATTCCGCCCACAAATTGCAGGCACGGCGCCAGGAATTCACTCCAGCGCTGTGTTTGCACCATTACCATCACTTTTACAGTCGAAACTGGCCCCTGAATCAGAAGAACAAGCAAATGGATGGCTACGTTGAACGGAGGCGGACCGACGGCATCGAATTCGCGGCCCAGAGCTGTTCCAGTCTGCAGCGGTATCTGGCGCATGGGAGCAAAATTGAAAACATATTGTACTTGCAATGACTGCGCCAGTCCCCATGCAACATCCGGCGACTCCAGGTTCTGCATTCCCATAAGAACAACCTGAGAGGTCATTGGATCAATTTCTTCTACTGTCACAATCGCTGGGGTGAACTGGCTGAGTTGCGAGCCCGGCGGCAGCAGCAGATACATACTCAGAGGCTGAGGAATTCCACGCATCCGCGCCATCATGGCGGAGTACTCCATCATGGGGTTCGGAGGAACTACAGTGAACCCCTCCGGCAGAACTGCCGTGAAATTGGCTCCGCGGATGGGTTGCCCATTCAAAGCTGAAGAAGTATAGCTCTCACCGTCTACGTTTTAACCGGAAATATTTGCGGATTCAGACCAGGCTTGCGCCTGCGATGGATTCCAGCACCTTGAGCGGCGATATTTCCGGCCTGACCAAAGCTTCGGGGCAAACAAGGAATGTCTGTTCCAGTGCATATTGGCCTGCAAGCACGGCATGGGGAACAGTGTCGGTGTAAACCATCCAACTGGAGCCGGACGGGAAGTTGAAGCTGTGCTTAGGGCAGTTTGCCTGAAAGTCGGGATTTTCTTTCAAAAAGTTGTGAAAACGCATCATAAAGTCGTCATACGGGCTGCGTTTGATCGAGGGAATGGCTGCGTCAAGTCCAATGCCGCGGCCGAGCGACTTGGCTGCGCGGCTGAGGGCACTGTCTACACGCGGAGCGATTTCGGAAGGCGCAAACTGCTTCACGATGGCAGCAAAGGGATCGCTGACAACCCAGTCACGCGTACGAGCAGGGTGAATGTTATTGAAGAAGCGGAGAATACGCGCGCCATAGGTTGGCCTTGTGGGGAAGGCATCCGTGTGCAGCAGGTCGTTGCGGCGGCGCTGTGGGAGGTCCCGGCCCTCTTCTTCCTGCGGGCGGAAGCTGGCGTAGTCGAGTTGCCAGTTGGCTTTGTACGGCTCGAGAAAGCCGGTCAGGAATTCTGTGACCGACTTTGAATATTTCCGCATGATGCCTTGCAGTTTGGCGACGGCCTCTGCGTCGGCCGTTTTGGTGTCAACACCGCTCAATCTGTCGATGTTCGGCTTATAGGCAATGTTCTTGTGCAGAGAGCTGTCCGTCTGCTGCTGGCCCAGAAGAAACTGCAAATCAATCTCAGGAATCGCTATCGGCGTTTGTGGGAAGTAGAGAATGTCTCCGGCCTCAAGCTGCGCGCACCACTCGCGATGTTGTTCAGGCGATAGCGGCTGCAACTGGTTTAGCGAGATCGGAATGACGGACATGGCAAAATCAGTGGTTGCTGAACTTGGTGCGGAGCCACAGGCTGACAAGCACAATAAGGCTGACGGCCAACACAGCCAGTCCTACCGGCAGGGCAATGTACTGGTAGCTGTCCGCGAAGTCCACATGATGCCCGGCGCCGTTATAGATCAGGATGCCGAAAATGGCGACGAAGCAGGTCGCGAAAAAAGCCGTAATTGCCAGCGCAAACGATAATACCAGTGCCCCGAACAGGCCAAAACTGCCTATTTGAACGCCAAGAAATTTGCTCTGTCCCGCTTGAGTATGGGCAACCATAATTGAGACAATGCGCTCCTCAGCTAGAATACAGGTTTATGGCTGGAGCCGCCCAGATCGAGTTGTTGCCCGCACAGAAGGTGGCGCAGGAAGCACAGGTGCTGCAGGCGCCGAACTCTGTGTGCTACGCGCAGTATGGCGACACGCACCTGACACCGCAGGATCTGGAGCGTATCGTGCAGGCGGTCCCGGATTCAATTGCCGCCGCGCTGAAGCGGCGCGCCTACTACTTTGTTCCGCTCACCATCAGCGAGGATGACGAGACGCTGGTCGCTCCAGAGTACACGATTGATTTCAGCGACCGCGCCATCTGTCACCGTAATGTTTCATTCGGCAGTTCTGAATGTATCTTTATTTCAACGCGATTGATGCAGGACCGCTTCGCTCTGGCGTTCGAGTTCTTCATCAATGTGGGTCATCACTTTGTCGAGTCGGTCGGCGTGCCTCAGAGCTTCAGCGACTTGGCATGGTCACAGGCCGAATCCGATATACGTGGCGAGACCAGCCAGGACGCATACGAGAGCCGTAGAAAAGCGACAGACCGCGGGAGATCGTATGAAAAAGCCAAAAGCACATTCTTCGATGCGGCCTTCTCTGATGCGATTGCAATCTATTTGCTCTCGTTGAGCATCGACTTCGACTATGCCGATCTGCGGGAACGTGAATATCCGCTCCTTACAGCGCCGGCGCTGGCCGAACGTCTGCGGCACATTGCCGGCCTGTTTCCACCGAATGCCGGATATGAGTTTGAAATCCGGTATCGTCGACGCGGATAGCTTCAGGTATCGCAATCAGGCACATGCCGGTCTATCTGCGAGTCCCGGGCACTCCTCTCACGCGTTATAGCTAGCGCCGCAAGGGAATGACTTCGCACAACCGCGTATCGCGCAGGTACACCCCGGCCCACAATAGAATGCCCATGTAAACAGGAAACAGAGTTTCGGCAAACAGCGGATTGCCCACGCGCCACTGCACCGCAACCGCACCCCCAAGATAGCCGGTGAGCAGGATCGCTCCCAGAATCGCGGTCCATGGGACAGCATAGAGAATCGTGCAGATGAGCAGCACGATTCCGGTCGCGACAGTAATGTTGTCCGGCCATCCGAGTTCGGCCTGCGCCTTCAATACGGGCGCGGGTTTGAACAGTTTCATCACGCCATCCATTAACAGAAAAAGCACAACGAAGCCGCTCAACACGCGCCCCGTCCAGAGCCTCTTACGAGAAACCACACTGGCCGCTGCAACTGCCTGCATAAACCCTCCTCGGACAAAGCGAAATTAGGGCCCGTGCTCGTTCTGCGCGGCCCCTGTCATTCAAATCATGATGCCTGATTGGTGTTCACCATCCACGGAATGCCGAAGCGATCGATCAGCATTCCAAAGCGCGGCGACCAGAACGTCTCCGCCAGAGGCATATTCACCTGCCCTTTTTCCGCCAATGCATTGAAGACCCGTTCGGCCTCAGCCACGTCTTTCGCCGAGATACAAATGGCGAGCCCTTGTGGTTTCTGGTGATACTGTGGCGGAGTATCCGCGCCCAATAGCAGTCGATCGCCCACACGCAGCGAAATGTGCATGATCTTGTCGCGCCACTCCGGCGCAGTCTGCGCCGCCATTGGCGACTCCGCGTGCGTCATCTTGAACTCGATCTTGCCGGCAAAAATTTTCTCGTAAGCCTTGAATGCTTCTTCGCAATTTCCGTTGAAGTTCAGATATGGATCGATTTGCATGTTGGTTCTCCTTGGTCCCTAAAATGTTCTTGCTCCGCTGTTGCTATTGAATGTTTCGGTGGCAGACAGTTCTCCTGAGGCGGTGCCTTTATCCACTCGTTTCTCCGTCTCCTCCACATATTCGGGGCTGACGGAGTGCTGCAGTCCGATTTGAAAAAATCAGAAATCGCAATGTGGTTTTCTCCGGTCTGCCGCTTCCGATTAATTTCTCGCTGCGAACTCAGCACGCAGCCGCTCTCCCTGTGCTTTCGCCTCCGGCGTCAGCAAATCAGCAAAGTCTTCGGGCTCAAACACGGGGCGTATTTCAATCTCCGATTCGATGCCGGGAAAGGGTTCGGGGCAACGCCTGACCCACTCCACCGCCTCTTCCATCGACTTCACCTGCCAGATCCAGAACCCGGCCACAAGTTCTTTGGTCTCCGTGAATGGCCCATCGATCACCGTTCGTTGTGATCCGGAAACCCGCACCCGCTTCCCCTGCGAACTGGGCTTGAGGCCATCGGCGGCCAGCACCACGCCGGCCTTCACCAGCTCTTCATTGAACTTGCCCATGGCGGTCAGCATTTCGCTGAACTCTTCTGCTGGCGGCAGGCCCGCCTCAGACTCTTTCGTCGCCTTCACCATTACCATCACTCGCATCGTTGATTCTCCTCAGTTGAATTGCCCGCTCGGGACGACCTACCTTTGTATCCCACGCTCTATTGATCCGTCGAACGGCCTGTCCCAGAATCGACACGATGCATCACTTTTTCTGAAGAATTCTTATTTAACCTGGCCAAAAGCATGCTCAGGAATGCCGCGCTGCCTCGTTTGCTTTCCGACAGGCTCGGCCCCGCGCCGAATATGACTAAGAAAACAGCGATAAGCATGATCGATTGACTGATTCCCACCACTGCTGCACCGCCTGGAATAACGCTCTATTCGTATGTCGAATGAGGGGCAGCGAAATAGACATATCTGAGAAGAAATTTTCAAATTCTTTTGAGGAAAAAGTGGGGAGGGAGTCGTTTCTTGGTCAGATGTAGCGAATCTGGCGCTGAGGATGATTACAAGTATTAAGCCACTGATTCCTGCTCAATCTGCAACGATGAGATATGCGCGAGCAATTCCGCCGGATGAATCGGCTTGTCGAGAAGAGTGAAATCGTGGCCCGCGGCGCGTGCGCCAGCCAGCAGATCTAAGCTCCTCGCCTGTCCCGAAAACAGCAGCACCTTGCAATCCGGAACATTCTTCCGCATTGCAATTGCCAGTTCAACGCCGCTCATACCTGGCATGACAACATCGCTGATAAGGAGATGTGGAGGAATCAGGTTTGCCAAGTCAAGAGCGCTTGCTGCGTCATAAGCAGTAAATGCTGCATAGTTCTGTTGCCGAAGAATCGCAGCCAGAGTATCGGCGATGACAGGCTCATCATCCACCACAAGAATGACTGGGAAAGGAGGTGCCATTGGGGTTTTCAACTGCGTGTTTATCTCAGCTAGTGTGACCGTGTCGAATTTTGATCCAATTGCCATCGCATGCGCGCTCCTACTAAAGCAACCCTAGCAGGTTTGCTACGATACGGGGTAAATCTTTTTGAATGTGTTATTTATAATCTATTTATAGTTGCAGCATTGATTATCGTGCATTGCTGACGTCGAATGTGTTAGGTTATCGTCAGATTAGCGATACGTATTGCTTAACATAAGGTCGCTCTATGGCTAAGAATGAAAATCCCAAATCTGCTCCTATGAATTTTTCTTCTATGTTCCAGATCGATGTCCCCACGGGCCGGAATAGCAAACACAAAGAGATCGTCGCCCAATTATTGAGCGACATTATCCAGCTGGAGCCTGGAAGGGCGCTGAAGATTCCTTTATCGGAGTTACCTGATACAAAGGAGAATATCCGTTCCGCGCTGAACCGGGCCACTCGGGCAAGAGAAATAGATGTCGCAACCTCCAGTGATGACGAATACCTCTACATCTGGCGCACCTGAAAAACTAGGCGACAGGATTTGAGAGGTACAAAACCCTCGCTCTAATAAACAGCTCCGGATAATATGGCTTATTCCCGGCGAGCCTGGCACTCTTGGATGCACGCTGTGGAAAACGATCGAGGCGATATACGCCCCAACCGGAGCACGCAGATGCAGGTACCGAAAGGTATCGTCCGTTTTGGCGAGATTTTGTGGAAGAAGATTGAGGCTGTCCTCACATATCTCCAATATGCATACCTGTACCTGGCCATTCCGCTGATCGTTGTCTGGACCATTCCTTATTTCAGAGCGCGGCTCGAGCGGATCAAATGGTTTGATGAAAATTCGATGCTTGATGTGGTGGCCCTCACTCTGATGCTGGTCATGGTCCTTCTCGCGCGTCTTCACAGGGAAATGGGCGAACTGTCAGAGAATTTGAGACAGGTCGCAGGAGCTGGTTCTAACCTCATCCCGGGAGGAGTCGGCCAGGTATATGTTCATCTTCGGACCGCGCTTGAGAGCGGTGGAAATCGCCGGGGGCGATCCTTGGATGTCCTTGGGTTATCCCTATATACTGCCTGGCCTCAGATCTATTCCTGGATCAGCGATGGGCTATTACACGACATAGAAATCACTCTCTATTGCATGTCACCGGATTTCATCCGGACCCAAAGCAGCTCCATTTCTCCTGATTGGGGCCATCATGCGCAGGCGCAGATCGATTCAATCGCGCGGTTTCAGATAGAAAGTGCCGAAGAAATCAGGGATAAGTCCATCACTTTAAATCTTTCCCTCTATTACTGCTTCCCTGCAATTCACGGATTTCGGCTGGAAAATGGAGAGATTTTTGTCGCCTTTTCACGTTGGGCAGGCAGCACAGGACATCGCCATCTGGCCGATCCAAACTATTTCTATGAAAGATTTCGAGCTTCGGATCGCACGAAACGCGCCGAGGAATATCGCCTTCTCTTTGCCAACTGGATTGACGAAGTGAAACATCGCAAAGCTGTTGTTGCTGGCAAGCCAGCGCACTAAGTAAGATTGTCCTACCGAATCACCTGCAGCGCCGCCCGGAACAATTCATCGAAATTCTCTCCCGCAGCCTTGTTCTTTGCGACCGCCGACTCAATCGCCTTCTGCGCTGCCGGACGCTGATAGCCGAGGTTCACCAGCGCCGATAGCACATCCTCTGCTGCCGGGCCGGCTGATGCGCCCGCGGGTGCTGCGGCCATGTCTTCGAGCTTGTCTTTTAATTCGACGACTAGGCGTTCGGCCAGCTTCTTCCCAACGCCGGGGATGCGCGTCAGCGTTGCGTGGTCCTGCGCTCGGATGGCTGTTACTGTTCTCTCCGGGTTCAGGCCACTCAGGATAGTCACGGCCAGTTTGGGGCCTACTCCGGAGACGGTAATCAGCCGCTCAAACAGCCGCTTCTCGTTGAAATCGAGAAAGCCGAAGAGCGCCAGCACGTCCTCGCGCACCTGCGTATGGATGTATAGCGCGACCTCGGCGCCTTCCTTCGGCAGCGCGGTAAACGTCGGAACGCTGATGGTGACGTCGTACCCCACGCCGCCAGCTTCCACAATGGCCTGCCCCGGCTGCTTGGAAAAAAGACGTCCCCGCAAATGCGCGATCATGCCGTGATTGTAATTGTTGCCATGTCAGAGGGAATGATGATGTGCATGGCGATCTGCGGCGAAGCTGGGCCGTTTTGACGACGCGCGGGTAGAGTGGGATCGAGCCGCCGCGATGACATGTACCGCTCGTGAGCGGGAATTATTGCTGGAGCGCGCACCTGAGTTTGCAGCGCGTTCGGCCGTCATCAACTGACAGCAAGGCTGTCCCTGCCGCGCCGCCGAGTTGCTTTCGAAACAAAATGAGAAGAAAGTTCAAAAACACAGGCGCTATGGGCTAAAAAGTGTGCATCCTACCAGTGGTTTGCAAATGCGCTGCGCATTTGAAGTCAGAGAGGAACGCAAATGCTCCTGATCATTCTCATTATTCTGCTGCTGATCTTCGGATTTGGCGGGTATCGCATGGGCCCCGGCATTGGCTACTACGGCGGCGGTGGAATCAGCCTGATTCTGCTGATCCTTATCATTCTGCTTTTGCTGCACGTGTTTTGAAGAAATTATCGATAAGGTAATCACGCAGCTCGATGTTGAAGCGGCGCGTGTTCTGCTGGGCGTCCTGCGCATCAGTGTTGAAGTTGACGATGTAAGCGCTTCGAGTTGCGGGGTCGATGTTGATCTGGCTGCGAAAGCCGTTCTGCCAGCCAGGATGACCAATCAGCGTTAAATTGCCGTCAACATGCACAAAGAAGCTTTCCGCTACAGAATCATGCGCTCCTGCGCGTGAAGGGAAATCATCATCAGGAGTAACAGGGAGGACGGGCTTCCACATCTCTTCCAGCGACGAGCGTTTCAGAATAGCGTCGTATTCAGCCTGATGCGCCGGATCGCCGAGCAGGAAGCGAATGTATTTCAGCATATCCTGCAACGGCGCGTTCAGGCCGCCGTTCGAGCGCGTGATGCCTGTATTGAAGTCGAAAGGGTCTTCCGTCAGTTTGCCGTCCTTCAGGTCCCAGCTGTGTGAACGATAGCGCAGCAGAGTATAGGGACTGCGGTCGTAGTAACTGCGGTCCATGTGGAGCGGGCGGAAAACGTTCTTCTCCATATAGACTTCGAACTGATCGCCAGAAACGCGCTCGATAATCTTACCTAGAAAGACAACGGCAAGATTCGAGTAGCTGTAGCGCGTGCCCGGCTTGAACTTGATTTCCGTATAGGGCAGCATGGCGACGATCTGCGACCACTGCGTCGGCTCGAAGGGTTGCCAGTCGGCGTCGCGCCAGGGCCATGTGGGGTCGCGAAAGCCGCTTGAATGCGACATGGCTTCGCGGATAGTGATGTCGGAAATAGAGCCGTATGCGTCGTGAACAGCGGACAGCTCCGGGATGTATTTGATCAGAGGGTCGTCAAGCGAGAGCAGACCGCGATCCCGCAGCTGCATGATGGCGTTTCCGGTGAAGGTCTTGGTGACGGAAGCCCAGTGATAGGTGGTGTTGTCATCGACGGGTTCTGTGTCGCTCTGACGTCCGTAGTTGTCATTGAGCACCACCTCGCCACTGCGGACGAGCATTAGGCTGCTGCCAATGATTCCATTGTGGCGCAGGCCGGATTCGTAGAAGGATTTGATTTCCTGCGTAGTGGCTGGCGCTTTGGTTTGCGCTGCGAGACCGGTAGTAAAGCAGAGAGTGGCGATCCAGAATGGGCGCATCATGCTGCTCGGATTGTATTGGATGGAGCGCTTAAGACATATGAGGAATCTACTTGCCGTAGAAACTGTATGTCGCGGTGTAGGGCTTGTGGGATTCTCCACTGGTACAGGCTTCTTTTGGAGCAGCTCCGCCATGCGTTTCTGTGCGGCGAATGTAGTTCACTTCAGTGAATTGTCCTGTGCCGCTATTGGGAACAGCTTGAATCAAAAGCCACGATACGGAATCCGGATCCGGTGAAGGTTGCGAAGCTATGGCTTTGCCTTTCACTTCGCTCCCGTCCGTAAGTTTCCACGTGGGACCGGCGAAGTGAGTGCCGATGACTGCGCCGTGCAGATCAAGAAGTTTGGCGTCAGGCGCCTTGAGCGTCCACTTGCCCTCAGTGCAGTTATAGATCTGTACGCCATCGCCTTTCGCTTCGAGGAGCAGCTCGTGGTTTCCGGGCGGCAGATCAATCGGAGATGACGTCTGGTTTGCTGCTGGCGCGGCTAGTGTAATGAGAGCGACGGTGAAAATGAATGCTCGCATAACCCAGCGAGGATAGCAGAGTTCTGTCGCAGGCGCGCGACTTCATTTGCCGTTGTATCGCTGGAAAAGCTCCGGGAATTGCTGTTTGAGCGCCGCAATTTTCGGACGGTCGCAGACCTGGATGTACGGATTGTCGGGGTTCTTCAGAGCGTAATCCTGGTGATAGTCCTCAGCGGCATAAAAAGCTTTGAACGGCACGATCTGCGTCACGATAGGACGCGCAAAGACGTGTGCAGCATCGAGTTGCTTAACATATGCATCGGCGATGCGGTGTTGCTCCTCATCGGCATAAAAGATTACCGAACGATAGGACGGGCCAACATCGTTGCCCTGCCGGTTGAGCTGTGTGGGGTCGTGCGCGACAGAGAAGAAGATGCGCAGCAGTTGGCCATAGGTGATCTTCGACGGATCATAGACCACACGGACGCTTTCAGCGTGACCTGTGGTTTCGGTCGTCACGTCGCTGTAGTGCGCAGTGGCGGCTGTTCCTCCGGAATAGCCTGCCGTGGTGTCGATGACGCCCTTCACGCGTTCAAAAACTGCCTGTGTCCCCCAGAAGCACCCTCCGGCAAAGACGGCGGTTGCTTTGCCGTGTTTCGCGGCCAGCGTTGCATCATCTTGCGCTGCGGGGATAGGCGTCGTACGTATCGGCTCGATCTGGGCTTTGGCAATTGTAAGGCAGGATGCGGCTACAAGCGCGCAGAGCAGTGGGCGAATCATACTAAGTTAGAGAATGCGAATGCGAGAAAAGTTACAAGCATCATTTTGATCTGGCGCAGACCTTAAAATGCTTCTATGCCGAAAAAAGCCACTGTAAAATCCCCGCTTCAGGAAGCCACACTGGCGTACTTTAGCCCGGAAGCGCTGAAGTTTCTGCGCGGACTGAAGCGCAATAATAATCGCGAGTGGTTTGAGGCGAGGCGCGCGGTCTTTGAGCGCGAGCTGAAGAAGCCGATGCTGGCGGTGATTGAGCGCGTGACAGACGCGATGGCCGATTTTGCGCCCGCGCATGTGCGTCCGTCACAGAAGGCCATGATGCGGATTTACCGCGACACGCGCTTCTCCGCCGACAAAACGCCATACAAAACGCATGTCTCCGCGTGGTGGACGCGCACAGGGCTGGAAAAGACCTCCGGCGGCGGCTACTACTTTCACGTTTCGCCAACAGAAGTTGTAGTTGCGGCGGGCATCTATATGCCAGAACGCGAGCAACTGCTGGCCATCCGTCTTCAGCTTCTTGAGCAGCACGCTGAGTTTCGGCGTCTTCTTAGTAACAGGAAACTGCGCAAGCTGATGGACATTGATCTCGACAGATCGGCCCTGACCCGGCCGCCGAAAGGCTTCTGCGCCGATCATCCGGGAATCGATCTCATTAAGCAGCAGCAATGGGGCGTGCTGGCGCGACTGCCTGGAGAGACTGCGCTCGGCAGGAATCTGGTAAATGAGATTGTCTCCCGCTTCCGCTTGGCCGCACCCATCGTCGATTGGCTCAATCGTCCCTTCGTGCACGATATGGAAAAGAAAAAGCAATATATCTTCAAGCTGATGTAGACGCGCAGACGTATTGAGGACTAGACTGCTCGTCATTGCAAACCATTAAAATGCTTGCGAGCCGCGTGGGCAAAGGGTTTCCCAAGCTGCGCAAAAATGGACAAAAAGCGTCCAAATCCAGAAAAATGGCATAAAAACCGGGAAAAACAGCAAAAAACCTGTGGAAACAGGGCTTTTGCCGTTGACAAAGTTTGCGAAAAGACGCAAGGTAAACGGCGGTAGGTTTTTTCAAACACCGCATGGATACAGGGTTTTCGGGCCATCAGGTGTGAAAATCCGAAAGGCGGAATGAAGAAGCCCGCAAGACGCGACACCAGGCTCCAAATTTCTGGGACAGCGAAATAAGCAGCAGGAGGATTTAGAAAACATGGCAACTGGAATGACAAAAACAGCTCTTGTCCGCCACATGGCGGAGAAGCTCGAACTCACTAACAAGCAGGCGGCTGGGTTTCTTGATCTGCTTGCGGAAACAGCGGTCAAGGAAACGAAGAAGAATGGTCTCTTCGTAATTCCCGGGCTCGGACGCCTGGTGAAGGCGGAGCGCAAGGCGCGCATTGGCCGCAACCCGCAAACGGGCGAACAGATCAAGATCAAGGCGAAGACCGTGGTGAAGTTCCGCGTGGCCAAGGCTGCGAAGGACACGATCGCTCCACCAAAGAAGTAGTTTCAAGCCACATCAGACCGCTCGAGATAAAGGAAACGGAGTCATCCGTTTCCTTTTGTTTTGCTCAGAAGTGATGAATCGTCGCCAAATATGTCTTGATGCCTGTGGCCACGATCTGCACGCCAATACACATAAGGATGAAGGACGACAAACGCATCACGACGGAGGTGCCGGCCGTGCCGAGCAGGCGTTCAGCGGCGGCCGCATAACGGTAGCAGATGTACACGATGAAGCAGACCACGGCAATGCCGACAAGCGCTGCGATAAGAACTTTGGGAGAAAAGATCGAGTCTGTACGCAGCTCGGCGGGCAGGTGCGCGCCGAGTGTAATCGCCACAGAAATGGAACCCGGCCCAACAGTAATAGGCAGTGTGTACGGATAGAAAGCATGCTCCAGTATGTTTTCATTGCTGAACGTCCTGGTATTGACGCCGCTGCTCCCCTGTGCGAGCAATGCCCAGCCGGTAGCGGCGACCACCAGCCCTCCGCCAATCTGCACGGCGTAGATCGAGATGCCGAAAAACGTGAGGATCTTAACTCCCCAGATCAGCGAGCAGATGAGCAGAAAGAAGCTGTAGATCGCAATCTTTCTGGAAAGAGCGCTATGCAGGCCGCGATCGATCGAGCCGACCATGTTGATGAAAATGGCCGCGCTGCCCAGTGGATTGACAATAGGAAACAATGCGCCTACGACGAGGATTGTGGCCTCGATAACGGCAGCAATATCCTTGTGAATGTCAGTCATGTTTCGCTGTCTGCGGCAGTATAGCGCGGACTACCAGCGACGCCCCGAAACAGATGATGAGGCAGCGGATCAACAGGTACGAGTTATAGCGCCAGACCAGAATCGCGAAGCACACCGTGAAGCTGATATAGAAGCTTTCCGCAAGCAGGCTCGTGTACCACTGCGGTCTTGTCTGTGACGCGGGCACGCGCGCGCGCAGACTGCGCCAGAAGCGCGGGACTTTCTGCTTGTAAACGAGATAGGCTTCGCCCTGCTGCGCGGCGAGATGCACTTCTTCGGCGAGAATGAGTCGAAAATAGAAAATAGCCTGTGCTGCGAGAAAGAAGATCACTCCCGTCGGTGGCATCAGAATCGAAACAGCCAGCGAGAAGATCCAGCTTCCCATGTAGAGCGGATTGCGCGTGTAACGATAAGGTCCGGCGGCCACGACTTCTGCTCCGTGCAGCGATGAATCGTGCACGACCGCGGTGCCGAGATAGGCTGTCCCCCAGACGCGAAAGATGGTTCCCTTGATGGCGCAGGCAAGGGCGATCACAGTAATGAGAATGGTCGCGTTTTCCAATGTGAGCCAGTGCGCGCTGGCAATGGCTCCTGGCAACTCAAGCCATGTAGTAGAAACGTGTCCGGAACCGTTGAAACGCGACCACGGCGCCCAAAATCCTAGGACGTAAATAAGGAGACCGATGACAAGACGAAAGCGGAACTCGAATTGTGTTGCCTTCATTGCGCGACAGGCCCCGCTGCATTCTTATAGACCACGCCCGACTTCATGACGAACTGCACATTCTGAAGCAGGCGGATGTCTTTGAGCGGGTCGCCGTTTACGGCAATAATATCGGCCCACTTGCCCGGCTCAATCGATCCGACATGGCTGGTCCAGCTCATCAGATCAGCGGCGTTGAGCGTCGCAGTATGCAATGCCGCAAGCGGCGTCATCCCGAACTGGTTCACATAAACGTCGAGCTCGTGCGCATTGAGCCCGTGCGGGTAAACTGCGGCGTCAGTGCCCATTGCGACCTTGACGCCTGCGGCAATGGCCTTCTTCGCATTGGCTTTTTCGACTGCGCTTACGTCTTTCATCTTTTGTTTATAGAACGCTGGCAGGTTTCCATATTGCTGCATCCAGTCAATGAGATAAGCTGTAGGCACGAAATAATTTCCGTGCTGCTTCATCGCGGCAATGTCTTCGTCGTTCATGTAGGAGCCATGCTCGATGGAGTCGATGCCCGCTTCCGTTGCCCATAAAATCCCCTGCGCGCCGTGCGCGTGCGCAGCAACTTTACGGCCGAGGCGGTGCGCGTCGGCCACGATGGCCTTCAGTTCTTCGAGTGTGTATTGTGATGCCTGCGGATCGTCGCCTTTGGAGAGTACGCCACCTGTAGCGCAGACCTTGATGAGGTCGGCGCCGTACTTGATGGTCTCGCGGACCTTGTGCTGCACGGCTTCAACCCCGTCCGCCACACCGCCAGCGGTCTGGTGATACTCGATGGGCAGCAGGTTGTCATCACAGTGACCGCCTGTAATGCCGAGCGGCGGACCGCTGACCTGCATGTGCGGCCCCTCGACCAGTCCTTCATTGATCGCATCGCGCAAATCCACATCCGCATAACCTTCGGCGCCCACATTGCGGACAGTCGTGATTCCCGCCTCAAGCGTGACTTTGGCGTTGCGCGCGCCGATCAAAGCGCTTTTCGCGACACTCGTCGAAAGCTCGTGATACGGGTCAAAGTTTGTGTCGTCGGTTAGGTGCGTGTGCACATCAATAAGGCCGGGCAGAACCGTCATGCCGCGCAGGTCGATCTCTTTATCGCCAGGCTGTTTCGGTATCGAGATAGTGGGCCCGACGCCAGAGATGCTGTCACCAGTGACGATGATGGTTTGGTCGGTGGCCTCGTTGCCGGTGTGCACGTCGATGACGTGTCCCGCGCGGATGAGGGTGCGAGTGGTTGGTTGCTGGGCTGCAAGCGGCAGCGCGCAAATCAGCAGTGGCAGGAAGATACGGCGGGCAATGGTTGTCATGCGTTCTGTCCGTAGGTGAAGTGTGCGGCAAGTCTAGCAGACCCACTAATTTAAGGCTCGCAAAATTCCCTATTGCCAAACCATAGAAGAAGGGGCATGATTCCTATGGCTAGACAATAGGAGAGGCATGGGAGACAAAACTGATGTTTGGCAGGGAACTCTGGCGTTGATGGTGCTGAAAACGCTTGAAATCATGGGCCCGATCCATGGCTACGGCATCGCGCGGCGCATCGAGCAAACCAGCGGCAACCTGCTGGCACTGAATTACGGAACTCTCTATCCGGCGCTGCTGAAATTGGAACAGGAAGGCTACATTTCGTCCGAATGGGGCCTGTCAGAGAACAACCGCAAGGCCAAGTTCTACAAACTGACGCGCGCCGGAAGAAAGCAACTCGATCGTGAAACACGGGACTGGGAACAGGCAACTGCGATTCTCTCCCGCTTCCTATCGTCCGCAAAGGAGGCCTGATGCGAAAGCTCAGAGCGCTGTGGATACGACTGCGAGGGATGCTCCGGCGAGACGAAGCGGATAATGGATTCTCTGCCGAACTCGAAAGCCACCTCCAGATGCACATGGAAGACAATCTGCGCTCCGGCATGACTCCTGAAGAAGCGCGGCGCCAAGCACTCATCAAGCTTGGAGGCATTGAGCAGACGCGACAGGCATATCGCGAACGGGAAAGGCTGCCCCAGCTTGAAACACTCTGGCAGGACATACGCTTCGGCCTGCGGATGCTGCGTAAAAGCCCTGGGTTCACTGTGGCAGCAGCCGGTACCCTGGCGTTGGGAATCGGGGCGAACACCGCCATTTTCTCAGTCGTGAAGGCGGTCCTGCTTGCTCCACTGCCATATAAGGACTCAGGCCGGATTGTGGCGGTGTGGACAGCGAACCCTGCGCGAGGCGGTGAACCGCGGTCAAGCACCGCGGCGGATTTCGCCATCTGGAAGCAGCGGACCGATATATTCGAGGACCTGGCTCCTTCCTACGACGATGAAAAGACACTGACAGGACAGGGCGCGCCGCAATTCCTGATCGGATATGCGGTATCGGCAAATTACCTTCGAATACTGGGCGTTGAACCGCGGCTTGGTCGGCTTTATACCAATCAGGAGGACAGGCCTGGAGGTCCAAAGGTAGCGCTTCTGAGCGACCATCTTTGGCGCACGACATTTCATTCCGATCCTGGGATAGTGGGCAGGGCTATCACTTTGGATGGGACTCCTTACACCGTGCTTGGCATAATGCCGCGCGGCTTCGACTATCCGTCCACGGTCGAGGTCTGGACTCCGGTAGCGATGGCGCCATCAGCTTTTGATGACTTCAAGCATGACTATGTGCGCATCTTGGGGCGGCTGAAACCTGGTGTGACTCTGACCATGGCGCAAAAAGCCGTCAATGCGGTGGAGACGAAGGTAGCGGCCGCGCATCCTGACACGGACAGCGGAAACCGCGTTGTTCTGGTGCCTTTGCGTGAAGAACTGGACGGTGATATTCGCAGCCCTTTGCTGGTTCTTATGGGCGCGGTGGGAATTGTGTTGTTGATTGCCTGCGCAAACACAGCCGGCCTGGCACTGGCGCGTGATGCAGAGCGGCAGAAAGAGATCGCGGTTCGGCTGGCGCTCGGAGCAACCCGGACGAGACTCCTAAGGCAGTTCGTAACCGAGAGCCTGTTGCTGGCAGCGATGGGCGGAGCAGCCGGAATGTTGCTCGCATTCGCCGGGACACACTCGCTGCTGGCGCTCTTTCCCAACGATGTGGCGAACCTGAACATCCCGAAGGTGACGGCGATTCCCATAGATTACGGTGTCTTTCTGTTCGCCACTGCGATCACGCTGCTGACAGCGTTTCTCTTCGGAATTGCGCCGGTGATGAAGGCCACGCGGGTCGAGGCAGGCGATGCAATGAGAGAGTCGGCGCGCGGAAGCACGTCGGGCCGTCGATCGAACCGCTCACGCAGCGTAATTGTCGTCACCCAGATCGCGTTGGCATTAATGCTGCTGACCGGAGCAGGATTGGTGACAGCGAGCTTTCGGCATGTAGTTAACTCGGACCCGGGCTTTCAGCCGGATCACGTTCTCTCGCTGCAGGTCCTTCTCCCACTTAACCGCTATCCGTCTGACAATCCGCAAAAAAGGCGCGCATTCGTCGCAGAAGCGCTGAGGAGGATGAATGCGCTGCCGGGCGTAGAGTCGGCTGCGGCGACAAATTACCTGCCGTTGAGCGGCTTCTGGGGGACGACTAACTTTCTTCTTCGCGGGCAGGCGCCCGTGAAGGAAGGGCAGGCGCCGGAAGCAGACGAGCGCCTGATGACTCCGGAATATCTGCGCACCATGGGGATTCCGCTGCTTCGCGGCCGGGCCTTCACAGACGCGGACCGCGCAGGCAGCGCGCAGGTGGCGATGATTAACCAGACACTGGCGAAGCAGTATTTCAAAGACAAGGATCCAATCGGCGAGGAATTGAATCTGGGCAGTTCGGATAAGCCGGACTGGTGGCGCATCGTCGGCATGACCGGCGATGTGAAGGCGTTCGGCCAGGACCAGCCGACGCACGCAGACATCTATCAGCCCTTCGATCAGCAGCCATTCCCGCTCATCGCGTTCGTATTGCGGACAAAGACCGATCCTGCAGCGATAGTGAAGGCGGCGGAGCAGGCGCTGTGGAACGTAGACCCTGATCTGCCCGTGCTTAAAGCAATTCCCATGGATTTGCTGGCCAATCAGACGCGGGCTGTGCGCCGCGCCAGCTCAGTCCTCATCTCTGCCTTCGCCGTGCTGGCTTTGGTTCTTGCCTGTGTCGGAATTTACGGGCTGATGGCGTACGCAGTGACGCAGCGCACGCAGGAGATCGGCGTGCGCATGGCCTTGGGTGCTCAAAGCGTGGATGTGCTCCGTTTGATGCTGGGCTTCGGCATCCGAATTGCGTTTCTGGGCCTCATGATTGGGCTTGCCGGAGCGGTTGCAACGACTCGTCTATTGGCGAGTCTGCTATTTGAAGTAAACGCGATGAACCCGTTGATCTTTTCACTATCTGTGGCTGTGCTGATTCTGGTCGTAATGATCGCAACCTGGCTGCCGGCAAAGCGTGCAGCCTCTATCGACCCCATGCATGCGCTGCGCACGGAATAGGAGATATGATGCGAAAGCTCAGAGCGTTATGGGTGCGACTGCGCGGAATGCTCCGGCGCGAAAAAGCGGATGATGGTTTCACCGCCGAACTCGAAAGCCATCTCCAGATGCACATCGAGGACAATCTGCGCTCTGGCATGACGCCGGAACAAGCGCGCCGACAGGCGCTGATCAAGCTCGGCGGCTTGGAGCAAACAAAACAGGCGTATCGCGAACGCAGCATTCTTCCCGTGCTTGACAGCCTGCTGCGGGATGCACATTTTGCTTTGCGGCAACTGAGGAAAAATCCGGGCTTTACCTGCACGGCTGTCCTGGTCCTTGCTTTAGGCATTGGCGCGAGCGTGGCAATGTTCGCTTTTGTAGACGCAGCTCTGCTGCAACCCCTGCCTTATGTAAATCCGGCTCGCCTGATGTCAGTAAACGAAAGCAGAAACGTAGAATCTGAGCTCTGGCCACTTTCCTATCCAGATTTTGTCGACTGGCAACAGGCGAACAAATCTTTCAGTTCGTTTGCCATCTATGGTGGTCGCGGGTTTCTTCTCCGCACTTCCTCAGGCGCGGAGCCGGTTCAAGGCGAGCGTGTAAGCGGCAGATTCTTTCAAACGCTGGGTATAGAGCCCATACTTGGGCGTGATTTCCATCCCGATGAGGATCGGCTGGGTGGGCCGAATGTGGTGATCCTCAGCTATGGGGTCTGGCTTCATCGCTTTGGCGCACGGAGGGGCGTAGTCGGCCAGACTGTGGATCTGGATAACACGGCCTTCACGGTTATCGGGGTGTTGCCTCGTTTATTTTCCTTCGCGCCCAGCGGCAACGTGGAGTTTTGGGTTCCTATCAATGCTCTGAGTACTCACGAGTATTCGCGGACTTTCTATGCCTTTTCGGGAGTCGGAAGACTGCGCGACGGCATCACGGTGCAAGCAGCGCAAGCCGACCTGACCGCCATTGCCAGGCGATTGCAGCAGCAATATGGCATCACTGGACGCAATCTCAGCGCCAGTGTTGTCCCTCTTTCCGAATTCATTATTGGAGGTGTGCAGCCAATCCTGCTGACGCTGCTGGGCGGTGCAGGATTGTTGCTGTTGATTGCCTGTGTCAATGTGGCCAGTCTCGTTCTCGCGCGTTCAGAGAGCCGCAGGCACGAAATTGCTCTACGCGGAGCTCTGGGCGCAACTCAAATTCGTTTAGTGCGCCAGTTCTTTACTGAAGCGGTTTTGCTTGCCGGGTTTGGCGGTGTAACGGGGATAGCTGTCGCGGCCGGACTCGTGAGGCTTCTTGCACGCTTCATTTCCGAGGGGATGGCATTAAATACGCCATTCCTTAAAGGCGCTGGCTTGAATGTACACACATATGCTTTTGCGGGTGCGGTCATCTTGATCGCTGCATTGCTATCAACCGTCACGCCCATTTTGCGACTCTCATTTCAAAAGATTCGCGATGGCTTGGCCGAAGGAGATCGCGGTGCAGCCAACCGGCTGTGGCAGAGGATGGGAGCGAACCTGGCAGTGGTTGAGCTGGCAGTGGCTGTCGTGCTGCTCGCCGGAGCAGGCCTGTTGGGAAAAAGCCTCTACCGCTTGCTGCATGTGCCCTTAGGCTTTGATCCAAACCGTCTGGCAACAGTGAGCGTCATGGCTCCCGGTACGGTTTATAAGAGTGATGAACAGATAGCGGCTCTTTACCAGGAAGTTGTGCGCCGGGTTTCTAATCTACCAGGCGTTGAGTCGGCAGGCCTTACAAGTCTGCTCCCTATTGTGGGATGTAACTGCCCCGTCGACCGGATTCATTTCCCAGGAAGACCGTATCACGACGAAGAGAATGACGTGGTCGAGAAGCATGTGGGGCAAGACTATTTGCCCACGCTGAAGGCCAGATTGAGGCGCGGGCGGTTCTTTGCCGATTCTGATGATGCTTCCAGACCCGGAGTAGCTGTCGTCAACGAAGCGCTGGCGCGCAAGTATTTTCCTGGACAAGACCCTATCGGCCAAAGAATCGCTGACGATGAAGGCGGCCTGCCGTCTGAATGGGAAATTGTCGGCGTGATTGACGACGTTCGTGAAGGTCCGCTCGATGCTGACACGTGGCCTGCAGAATATTTCCCCATCAATCAGACACGCGATCACTATTTCAGTCTGGCAGTGCGCACCAGGCAGGAACCCGGTGCGCTGTTGCCAGTGTTGGTGAGCACACTGCACCAGATAAACCCTGGCTTGGGTATCTCGGACGAAGCAACCATGAATGAGAAGATTGGCGAGACGCAGGCGGCATTGCTGCACCGTTTCTCGGCATGGCTCGTGGGTGGATTCGCAGCGATGGCGCTGATATTAGGCGTAGTCGGATTGTACGGAGTGATTGCCTATTCGGTAAGTCGGCGGACACGCGAAATCGGCGTGCGCATGGCTCTTGGAGCGCAGCGTAACTCTGTTTATGGACTCATTCTGCGGCAGGCGGGTTGGCTGACCGCAATCGGATTGGTCATCGGTCTGATCTGTTCGATGGGAACCTCAATATTAATTCAGAAGATGCTGTTTGATGTTCACGCGTGGGACATGATCACCCTGATCGAAGTGGCTGCGCTGCTTGGGTTTGCATCTTTGGCGGCAAGCTTTCTGCCTGCCCGCCGTGCGGCCTCAGTGAATCCTGTAGAAGCACTGCGAACGGAGTAGGAGATATGATGCGAAAGCTTAGAGCGTTATGGATGCGGCTGCGCTGTCTATTCGGCGGCAACAAGACAGATGAAAGTCTTACCGCCGAACTCGAAAGCCACCTCCAGATGCACATCGAGGACAATCTGCGCTCCGGCATGACTCCGGAAGAAGCGCGGCGCCAGGCGCTCATCAAGCTCGGCGGCCTGGAGCAGACGAAGCAGGCGTATCGCGAGCGCCAAAGGCTGCCGTGGTTCGAGACCTTGTGGCAGGACGTCCGCTTCGGAATCCGTATGCTGGCAAAGAGTCGCGGCTTCACATTTGTCGCGATACTGACTCTGGCGCTTGGCATTGGCGCAAATACAGCGTTGTTTTCTGTTGTCGATGGAGTGTTGCTGAATCCACTGCCGTATCCGCACCCGGAAGAACTGGTTACGGTGCACGCCAGCAAGCCGAACTTTCCCGAGGGATCGATTTCCTATCCCAACTTCCGTGACTGGCAACGCGACAACAAGACGCTGGCGGCGCTCGCTATTGCGCGGAGCACGGGCTACAACATGACCGGCCAGGGTGATGCGGAGGAGATACGCGCGGAGCTGGTCTCCTCAGACTTCTTTTCGCTTCTCGGCGTGAAGCCTTTACTCGGACGCCTGTTCGCGCCGCATGAAGACGAGATCGGACGCGAGCCGCTGGCAATAATCAGCCAGGGCTTGTGGGAACGCAAGTTCGGCTCGCGCTCCGACGTGTTGGGCAAGCCACTTACGCTTGATGGGCGTAATTACACGATAGTCGGCGTAGTGCCTTCGTACTTCGATCTCCGGATCAACAATTTTCATGCAGCTGATCTGTATGTGCCTATCGGTCAGTTTCAAAATCCCGCGCTCACTGCGCGCGCCGCGGGACTGAGCCTTCACGGAATTGCGCGGCTCAAGCCTGGAGTGACGCTGCAGCAGGCGCAGGACGACATGCTGCGAGTCTCTGAGCAGCTCGAGAAGGTCTATCCAGAGGCAGATAAGGGCACTCGCGCATTGCTGGTTCCATTCAAATATGCCATGGTGCACGATGTGCAGCCCCTGCTGTTGGTCCTGATGAGCGCGGTTGGCTTCGTGCTGCTGATTGCCTGTGTGAACATCGCCAATCTTTTATTGGTGCGTTCCAATGCGCGGGCGCAGGAATTTGCTGTCCGGTCGGCGCTGGGCGCCGGGCGCGGTCGCCTGCTGCGCCAGTTGTTGACCGAAAGCCTGATGCTTTCTCTGGCGGGCGGACTGCTCGGCCTCGCGTTGGCTGCATGGGGCACACAGGTGCTGTTACATTTGCTGCCGCAGCAATTGCCCCGCGCTGCTGAAGTCCATATGAGCGGAACAGTGCTTGGCTTTACTCTGCTGATTTCGCTAGCCGCCGGGACGTTGTTCGGGATGATGCCGTCTTTGAAACTCTTCCGTCAGAACCTGCAGGACACGTTGAAAGATGGGGCGCGCAGCGTAGGCAGCACTCGTCAGCGCGCGCAGAACTGGCTGGTGGTTTTCCAGATGGCGACGACGCTGGTGCTGCTTGCAGGCGCTGGGCTGATGATCCGCAGTCTGGAGAAGCTCTCGGAAGTTGACGCGGGGTTCCAGCCCCGAGGCGTGCTCACCTTCGGGATGCAGCCTTCTTCAGCGATGATTGGAGCAACCCCGGAGGCGGCGCGAGCATATCTGCGCGAGGCGCATGCGCGCATTGCCGCTGTGCCAGGCGTGGATGCTGTCTCATTCTCCTGGGCGGCATTGCCCATGCAGTCCGACGACGAGCAGCTTTTCTGGATGGATGGCGAGCCGAAACCGCAGAGCCAGAATGCGATGCACTGGGCCATCCGCTACATTGTGGGGCCGGGATACCTGAAGGCCATGGGGATTCCGCTATTGAAGGGGAGGTTCCTCGCCACAAGCGACGACGAGCACGCCCCGCGCGCGGTTGTTATCGACGACGTCTTTGCGCGGAAGTTCTTCGGCAATCAGGACCCGCTTGGAAAGCGCATCTTCCTTGAGCAGTTTGAAAATGATCCGGCCACAGTCGTGGGTGTCGTCGGACATGTGAACCAGTGGGGGCTGGACAACGACTCCGTCAATCCGCTGCGTGCGGAGATCTACCAGGCGATGATGCAACTCCCGCAGCAACAGTTGGGACTGGTGCTGATGGGCATGGATGTGATTGCACATTCGAAATACAGCACGGACACGGCTTTTCAGAGCATCCGCAGCGCAGTTACTCAGATGAATCATGAGCAGGCGGTCTATAGCCCTGAGTCGATGGAATCGGTGATCGCGGACACGCTCACTGGGCGGCGCTTTGCCATGACTCTGTTGGCGGTGTTCGCAGGCGCGGCACTGCTTCTGGCCAGCATCGGCATGTATGGCGTCATTTCGTATCTGGTGGCGCAGCATGCGCGTGAAATCGGCATCCGTATGGCGCTCGGCGCGGATCGCCGAAATGTATTTCGCTGGGTCCTAGTGCGCGGCGGCAGGCTCGCGATCATAGGCGCCGTTGCCGGGTTGTTTGCTGCGTTGGGCCTGACTCAGGTGATCGCGCGCTTTACCTCATTGCTCTATGGCGTACATGCTTACGATCCGTGGACGATGTCAGGTGTGACCTTGGTGATGATGGCCGTTGCGCTGCTGGCCTGTTATCTGCCCGCGCGCCGCGCCACCAAGATCGACCCCATGCAGGTGCTCCGCATGGAATAGCTTATTCGAGCGCGCGGCGCAGTCTGCCTTTGGCCTGCGCCAGCCTTGCCTCCGCTTCCGTGCGCGAAAGGCGCAGCCGCTGCATCACAATGGCTGTTTTCACTGAGCCGGCCTGGTCAAGCAACGTTGCCGCTTTGTCCTGAGGCAATTCGGTAAGCGCGGAGATGATCCGCGCCGCGCGGTCGCGCAGCTTCACATTGGTCGGCTGCACGTTGACCATGAGATTGCCGTAGACATAGCCGAGACGCACCAGCGATCCCGTCGACAGCATGTTGAGCACCAGCTTCGTCGCTGTGCCAGCCTTCATGCGAGTCGATCCCGTCACAACTTCCGGGCCTACCGTTGGCGTGATGGCAATCTCTGCACGCTGCGCCACCTGCGATCCCGGCACGCAACTCAGGCCAATTGTTACGGCCCCAAGCTTATGGGCGTAGTCCATGCCGCCGAGAACGTAAGGTGTGCGTCCGCTGGCGGCAATACCAACAAGCGCGTCTTTCGCCCTGAATCCATGAGCGTGCAAATCGCGTTCACCTTGCGAGGCGTCATCTTCCGCGCGCTCCACTGACCGCCGCAGGGCCACGTCGCCGCCGGCGATCAATCCCTGTACCAACTCAGGCGATGTGTTGTAAGTTGGCGGGCACTCCGAAGCGTCAAGAACGCCCAGCCGACCCGAAGTGCCGGCCCCGATATAAAAAAGTCGGCCACCGTTGTCGAGACTGGCCACAATGGCATCAACGGCTCTCGCAATATTCGGCAGTTCTTGTTCGACGGCCATGAGAACGTCGCCATCGGCGGCGTGCATTGTCTTCATCAGATCAAGCGTAGAAAGTTGATCGAGGTTCTCAGTGGCCGGATTACGCGCTTCAGTAAGCAATTGGTCGAGCTTTTCCATACTGACAGATTACTTCTTGATAGCCCCGTTCAGGATGGGATGGTCGAGTCCCTGAAGACTCCGCCCGGGCGCTCCTTCCAGATCAAATACAACAACTTCATTCGCGCCTGACTTGAGCCATGTCCCGGGAACATAAAGCGTCTTCTGCGGGCCAATATTCCAGACGCGACCTAACGCATGTCCATTGAGCCAGACCTCGCCTTTGGTGAATGCGCTGGTATCGAGGAAGGTGTCCGCCGGCTTGTCCACGTTGAAGGTGGCTCGGTAAAAACACGGGCCGATGCAGGCCTTGTTGCTATGGGTCAGCTTGTCGGGCGCAATCATAGGCAGGGGATAAATATCCCAGCCGGTAACAGGCTTACCCGCCAGCGTAACTTCCTTCGTGATACCTTTACGCTCGCCTCGCATGACCTTGGTGAAGTTCACGCGGCCTGTGTTTTCAATGAGGATGTCGAGACGCGCATTCTTCGCTGTAATGTTCAGCGGCAATGAGTTTTGGTTGAGGCGACGGTCAAGTGTGCCGACAAGTTTTCCGTCGATGTAAATCCTGGCGTAATCGTGCAGCTGATCGAGCACCAGATCGCCGCTAACCAGGCCCTTCAATGTTGTTCGGTAGAAAATATAGCCATAGGCCTGGTCAAGGTCTTCCATCGAAAGTGGCTGCTCGCTGTGCGTAGGCTTCGGCAGGTTGTCCCAAAGCGACGCCGATTGAGTAAGCGTGAAGAATGGAATGGTGATAGCCGGAGCTACCTGCGGCACAGGCGGTGGCGTAATGCCAGTTGCCTTCGCTATCGTATCTCGGAAAAGAAAATACTTCGCCGTAGGCCGGCCACTCTCATCGAGCGGAGAGTCATAGTCATAGCTGGTCACATCCGGCTCATAGTTCTTGCCGTTGGAGTTGGCGCCGTTCATCCACCCGAAGCTTGTTCCTCCATGAAACATGTACAGACTGATCGAATAACCCTGGCGCAACGTCCAGTCAATGTCTGCCGCTTGCTGCTGTGCATCGGTCTTAGCATGTGGCGCGCCCCAGTGGTCGAACCATCCATCCCAGTACTCGCTGTTCATGAAGGGGCCGTCTGGACGGAGCTTCTTGAGATAAGCGAAGCCCTTCTGCGATTCACCGGGGCCAAAGTTGATAGCCGCGGGCAATTCAGGCAGCGAGCCATTCGGCACCTCCTCGGGACCATCGGCGGTATAAAGCTGCGATTTGGTAAATCCGGCGTCAACCAGCATGTGGCGGATCTGCTCCATGTATGCGTGATCTTTGTCGAAGGAGCCGTATTCGTTTTCCACCTGCACCAGAATGATCGGGCCGCCGTTGCCGATTTGCAGCGGCGCCAGTTCCTTACCCAGCCGCAGGATCCAGCGGCGCGCAGGCTCAATGAATTTCGGATCGCTCGAGCGCACGACCGTGCTGTGGTCCTTCAGCAGCCACGAAGGAAATCCGCCGAACTCCCACTCAGCGCAGGCGTAGGGGCCGGGACGCAGGATAACGTATAGCCCCTCCTGCTGTGCTTCGCGAATGAACTCGACCACATCATTGTTGCCGGAAAAATCATAGACCCCAGGTTTCGGCTCATGCACATTCCAGAAGACATAGGTGGTGATCGTATTCAAACCCATCGCTTTGGCCATGCGCATCCGGTCGCGCCAGTAGGCCCGCGGTATGCGCGCATAATGCATCTCACCTGAAATGACCTGAAAAGGCTTGCCATCGAGCGTGAAGTGGCCGTTCTCTGCCTTGAAGGTGTGTGCTTCGGCATAGATAGGTCGTTGAAGCAGCAGGACTACACAGGCAAACAGCAGAATCGCGGCAATGCGTTTCATCAGGATCCTTTTCTCCGCTTTGGAAGAGGTAGTGTACAGGTCTGCCTCGACCTATGGAAATTCGTCCCGCATCTTACAATGGAATGCTGAATCAACCGGAGCAAAACTCTCCCATGCCGAACCCCGCACATTTTGTCTGCGTCCATGGGCACTTTTATCAACCGCCCCGCGAGAATCCCTGGCTCGAGCAGGTGGAGACGCAGGACTCTGCCGCGCCATTCCACGACTGGAATGAGCGCATCACTTCCGAGTGTTACGCGGTAAACGGCGCTTCACGCATCGTAAATAAGCAGAATGAAATTACGCGCATTCTGAACAACTATTCGCACATCAGCTTCAACTTCGGCCCAACACTGCTCTCATGGCTGGAAGCAAATGCGCCGCGCACCTACTGCATGGTAATCGAAGGCGACCGCGCAAGCCGTAAGCGGTTCTCCGGACATGGCTCCGCAATGGCGCAGGTCTACAACCACATCATCATGCCGCTGGCTAACACGCGCGATCGAGTCACACAGATTCGCTGGGGCATCGCCGATTTCATGCGGCGTTTCGGACGCAAGCCTGAGGGTATGTGGCTGGCGGAAACCGCCGTCAATACGGAAACACTCGAACTGTTGGCCGATCACGGCATCCGCTTCACAGTTCTCGCTCCGGGACAGTGCGCCCGCGTACGCAATCTTGCGAAGAATGGAGACAAAGAGGAAACCTCGTGGACAGAAACGAATGCGGAGACGCTCAATACCCGCCATCCATATACGGTGAAACTGAAAACCGGACGTGAGATTGCCGTCTTCTTCTACGACGGCGAACGATCTCGCGCTGTCGCCTTTGAAGGCATTTTGAACAGCGGCGACAACTTCGCCGCGCGTTTAATGGGCGGCTTCTGCGAGGATGAAACGCCGCAAATCGTGCACATCGCTACCGACGGCGAGAGCTATGGCCATCACCACAAGCACGGCGAAATGGCGCTCTCCTATGCCTTGAAACTGATCGAAAAAAGTGGCGATGCCCAGTTGATCAACTACCCTGAGTTCCTGGAAAAATTCCCCCCGGCACACGAAGCGCAGATCGTCGAAAACACATCATGGAGCTGCGCGCACGGTGTGGAGAGATGGCGCTCGAACTGCGGATGCAACTCTCATCCCGGTTGGAGCCAGGAGTGGAGAAAGCCGCTGCGCGAAGCCTTCGACTGGCTTCGCGATGCCGTTGCTCCACTGACGGAAAAAGCCGCAGCCCCGCTCTTCAATGATGTGTGGGCCGCACGAGACGCTTACATCACCGCTGTTCTCGATCGCAATACCGCAACAACAGCAAAATTTCTGGAAACGCAGACCACCCACGAGCTCAATGCCGAGGAGCGCATCACAGGGCTGAAGTTGATGGAAATGCAGCGCCACGCGCTGTTGATGTATACAAGCTGTGGTTGGTTCTTCGATGAAATTTCCGGCATTGAAACCGTGCAGATCATTGCCTATGCGGGCCGCGTGCTGCAGCTTGCAGCTGAAGTATTCGGTGAAGAAGGCGCAAAGCTGGAACCACAATTCATAGAGATTCTGCGCAAAGCTAAGAGCAACATTCCCGAACTGAAAGATGGCGCAGCCATTTATGAGCGTGAGATCAGGAAATTAAAGGTGGGATTGCAGCAGGTGGCGGCACACTACGCCATCAGCTCGATCTTCACCAGCTATCCGGATGAGGCGGAGCTTTTCTGTTATTCCATTCGCAGGCTCACCTACGAAGTCGTCACCTCCGGCCGTGGCCGGCTGCTGTTCGGGCAGGCGCGCGTCGCTTCTCAAATCACCCAGGAGCCGGAGACAGTCATCTTCGCTGTTGTCCACTTTGGCGACCAGAACATTACCGCCGTGGTAAAGCCCTACGACCCATCGCAGGCCAAGGAATATCAAGATTTCGTGGAGAAGGCCCGGTCTGCGGTAATTGGCGCGGATTTTCCCGCGCTGATTCGCCTCTTTGACCAGCACTTCAACAGTCAGACCTACAGCATCCAGTCACTCTTTAAAGACGAGCAGCGCCGCATCATAAAGCTGATTCTGGAATCGACGATTACTGAAGTGGAGTCGAGCCTGATCAAAATCTACGAGGACCATGCGGCATTGCTGCATTTCCTGGGACAGGCTGGATTGCCAAAACCACCTGCGTTGAGCATGGCTGCAACCTTTGCCGTGAATGCCGGCCTGCGTCGCGCTCTCGAAAGCGATCCTATCGATGCGTTACAGGTGCGCGCCTTGCGCGGGCTGGCTGCAGGCGACAAGGTTGAAGTAGATAGAAGCACGCTCAGCTTCATCTCCGACCAAAAAATGAAGCGAGTGATGGTGCGCTTGCAGGAAGACTTCAAAAATATTGCGCTCCTGGATGACGCCTTGCTCACCGCGCGAACGCTTAAGGAGCTGCCGTTTGAGTTGAACATCTGGCAGGCGCAGAACATCTGGTACGACATCCTGAAACTTTCGCGCAGGCAGGAAATGCCCGAAGATTGGGAGAAAAAATTCCTGGAACTGGGCAGGCAAATGAATATTCGAGTAGACGAGCTGGTAGTGGAAGAAGACGAGGACCAGCAGCCGCAACGTTAACGGCTGCGAATGAGCACAGCCGTGGCGTCGTCTGCGCGGATTGATCCCTCGCCGAACTCCCGTACTTCATCGATAAGCCCATTCACGCAAGCGTCATACTGCTGAAAGTGTTCTAGCAGCCGGTTCGCTCCGTACTCCTCTTCATGGCCGTTCGTAGCCTCGGTAATGCCGTCGGTATAGAACAGCAGATGCGTACCGGGATCCAGCCGGAGTGTGGTTTCAGGATACGGTCCCGCAGCCAGCCCGAGCGGCAGTCCCGGTTCCACATCAAGGAAGCGGTTATGCCTGTTGATCACGAGAGGACGCAGATGTCCGGCGCTGGCAATGGTCACTTCCCGCGAATTGGCGTCGAGCACAGCATAGATCATGGTCACGAATTTTCCCGGGGGAAAATCTTCGAGTAATGTCTGGTTGAGATGCGCAAGTGTTTCTCCCGGCGACGGATGCAGCTTGACAAGCGATCGCAGGATAGCGCGCGTCGCCGACATGAGCAGGGCGGCAGACATGCCCTTGCCGGAAACATCGGCCAGAACAATGCCGTAACGCTCGTCGCCGAGATCGATAAAGTCGAACCAGTCGCCGGCGACTGATCCTGCCGGATGCCATGCCGTCTCAAAAGTAAAACCTCGTACGAGTGGCGTCGCTTTAAGAAAGAGCGCCTGCTGCATGGCGCGCGCGTCGTCAGCTTCCTGCTGCATCCGCTCGCGCTCCACGCGCTCCAGTTGAAAGAGGCGCGCATTTTCGATGGCGACAGCAATATGTCCGGCAAGCGCTTCGAGAACGAGCAGTTGATTTTCAGAGAAGGCGTTCACCTCGGTATGGTCCACAGAGAAAACACCGATGACCTGACCACCAATCTTCATCGGGATACTGGCTTCAGAACGCGTCTCCGGCTCGCAGGCAATATAGTACGGATCGAGGCGAACGTCCGGAGCATAGTACATCTGCCCGGTTGAAGAGACACGGCCTACAATGCCCTCTCGTCCGATTTTCAGGCGCGAACCTTTTTTGAAGAGCTTGCATCCCCGAACACCCTGCAACACCATTTCGTCAGTGTCAGGGTGACGCAGCCAGATGGCAACCTCGACGCTGCCAAGGGAACTCGCCAGATCATTCACCACACGGTCAAGGATCTGCTCAAGGTCGAGAGTCGATGTAATGAGCTGCGCCGCGCGCTGCATCTTCATCAATACCTGAACGAATTCGCAGGCTGCATGCGTGGACGAGGCCAAAACTCCCTGGTCTTCTGAAGAAATCGGAATGGTTCCCATCTGGTTCTCCTGGTTTAGCGGAGAAGTTATGAGCGCGTGCTCAACAATTGCCGTTTAGATGCAACTGTGCTCGCGGCGATTCAATCTATTTGCTATTGAAGATAAAGGTGTTAACTGCGCCAGCGCAGCGTGACTGGCCCAGTCATGGGATGCCGCATAGGCTGGCCAGTCGATGCCGCTTCAAGCCGCGCCTGTTTCAGCGCGAAGTACCATTTTGCCGGACGGTCAGCATCGTCAATGAGCATGAGGGTAGGGTCATACTTCAATCCTTCCGCCTGCTGAATCATTGTGACCTGGTCCTGTTCAACAAACCGTTTTCCGAAAAACGTAGCAATGGAAGTTACAAATGGAATGCGATAAAACACATTCCAGGTCGCATAAACATCAATACGGCAGGCATTTGCAACTGTAGGAGTTACAGTAGTGAGGCTGGAAAACCACTTGTCTCCAGCGCGAATCGCTTCATATCGCCGGTTGGGCAGCACGAAATCGATAGTCGTCGTAATCGGCTCCCCGTAAACTCCGAGCAGCTTATATGGCGCGCTATTGGCTGATGGAGTATGCGAGGCCATGCGGAAACCCTGCTCGATGGGTTCGAAGTGCTTTTCCTTCTCGTGAATGCTGCTCTGCTTGCGCCACCACCACGCCTGATGCACAAACGGACCGTGCGCCGGGTCCATTAACCCGATAATGCCATGGTCCACGTTACAGGGGAGATCAGCGGTGAGGTGCTGGCTGCGAAAACGCGGCCCGAATTTCGGTGTCTCCGGAACAGATGGCAACGCAGCTTCATCCGCGCGCACTCGGCCAGAGCCAGGTTCAGGAACATAGACCCAGGCATAACCGTCGCGCTCTTCGCACGGAAAGGCCGTTCCGTAGATGCGCGTCGGATCAAGCGTGTCGCGGCCGGTCAGCGAAGGAATCTTCACGCACTGCCCGCTGCATGGCTCAAAGCTCCATCCGTGATACTTGCAGGTCAGTCTCCGCCCATCAAACCATCCATATGAAAGTGGAATGCCGCGATGCGGACAGCTGTCGCGCATCGCGAAGAGTCGTCCATCAGCGCGCCGCCCCAGCACCAGCGGAATGCCCATAAGCATAGCCGTTGCCAATTCCTTCCCCCGCAGCAACTCGCTCCGCATCGCCGGATACCAATCGTTATAGATAAGTGCGGTACTCGGGCCTTGCGGTGAAGTGATAGATGTGAGCTTGGTGGCCATTCTTTTTCACTATAGCTGGCGCCACCTCTTCGCCTTCAAAGGTTCCCGTACAGTGGGAAGCCAGACGCCCTCTTTCTTCGCCGTTTATTCTCCATTAGGCCCGAAATTCGCGTACACTTGTCACCGATGACCGACGGACGACGCCCCGTACGATACGATGCTGCCCTTGCCATCCGCGAACTCACCGCAGCCGACCCGAAACTCGGCCAGCTCATCCAGCGCGCCGGGCCCTACTCACTGAAACTCAAGAGCCAGCACTCACCGTTCGAAGCGCTGCTCGAATCCATCATCTACCAACAGCTCCACGGAAAAGCCGCAGCCGCAATTCTTAAGCGCCTACTCACGCTCTTTGGCGAAATTCATCCCAGCCCGGAACACCTGCTGGGCGCAAGCGGCGACATGCTGCGCTCAGCAGGGCTATCCGGAAGCAAAAGTAAAGCGCTGCGCGATCTTGCCGCCAAAACCCTCGATGGCACCGTGCCCACGCTCACCGCCATCCGCCGCATGCCCGACGCCGAAATTCTCGACCGACTGACGCAGGTGCGCGGCATCGGCCCTTGGACAGTCGAGATGCTGCTCATCTTCCGCCTGGGCCGCCCCGATGTATTTCCCCTGACCGACTACGGCGTTCGCAAAGGGTTCTCCCTGACATTCAAAAAACTGCCAAAGCATAAACCCTTCGACGCAACCATGCTCGCCAAACCAGCCGAAATGCTGCGTCGCAGCGAGAAATGGAAGCCCTGGCGCTCAGTAGCAAGCTGGTACCTGTGGCGCGCCTGCGATTTGTACGGAAAGCCTTCGCCCCCGCCCGAATAATTTGTCGCCGCGACTTTATAGGATTGGGTGGTGTGCAGGTTGGGATTTAGCTGCGATGAGACGCAGTGAATAGGCGCTGGATCGTAAACGCGACAGCAAAAACTGCCAGCATGGTTAGGCCACAATCACGATAGAGCGCCATTTGAGCAGTATGAGCGTCAGGATACGGATATGGGTACGCTTTATGAGGGCCGAAATAGAAATTATTGAAAGATGTCATTGCTATCTGAAGGAACACACAGATTGCAGCGAGAAGCGCGGCAACAGCGATAGTCGCCTGTACACCTTTGGATTTTGGCCATTTCGCCATGCCAATTCATAGTCTCAGGCCATCGGAAGAGGCGCAATACCCCAATTTTCAAGGGCACACCATCTAAGAAAGGCTCTGGGTAGAAGCACCGGCCTTTAGGCCGGTGAAATATGCGGCACTATGAAAGGGGCTTTAGCCCCGGCTTTCGCAGTTCAGAATATCTGACCAAGGAAAAGAGCAAAAAAGAAGGAAAATTCTTCTTGACATTGTACTAATACACTAGTACATTATTATTCCAGATGAACTCAGCCCCCAAGCTCGCGGCCTTCGCCTTCCGACTCGATTCACAAAGCGGCGTCCCCGTATACCGCCAGTTGATCGACCAGGTGCAGGCCGCGATTGCCACAAGCGCATTACATGCTGGCGATCAGCTTCCCACCGTCCGCCAGGTGGCTGTCGATCTCACCATTAACCCGAACACGGTCATCCGGGCTTATCGGGAAATGGAAATTCGCGGCATACTCGATACCCAGCAAGGTTCAGGCACATTCATCGCCGAGCGGAACGTTGAGTATTCAAAGGACGAACGCGCGCGGAAGCTGGGGCAGTTGGTGGAAGAATTCGTATCCCGTGCCGGCTCTGCCGGCTTCAGTGTCGAGGAGTTGCAAAACGCGCTCCGCAAGCTGGCGCAGGAAGGCAGCTCCAAAAGGAGGTAGTCATGTATCTTCGTAAGCGATTCAGCACCGTCGGAATAGTGGTTTCACTAATCTGCGTTTGGATTGGATTTGAGGCGGCGCACTGGACGAAGACGCCATACTTTATCATCGCCGGCGTTCTCGTCGGCGCTTACTTTCTGTTCGCCATCAAGGTCGTCGACCAGTGGGAGAAAGTCGCACTGCTGCGCTTCGGACACTATCGCGGTCTGCGCGGTCCCGGCGTCTTCCTCATCGTTCCAGTCATAGACACAATCAGCCGTTATGTGGACCAGCGGGTGCGCGTCGCGACCGTAAGCGCCGAGTCAACCCTCACGCGCGACACGGTTCCGGTCAACGTCGATGCGATTGTTTTCTGGCTCGTCTGGAACGCGGAGAAATCCATTCTGGAAGTGGAAGACTTTGTCCAGGCCATCACCTTAAGCGCGCAAACCGCGCTGCGCGAATCCATCGGCCGCCATCACCTTGCGCAGATGATTACCGAGCGCGAAACCCTCGGCCACGAATTACAGAAGATCCTCGACGAAAAGACCACCCCCTGGGGCATCACCGTCCAGTCGGTGGAAATCCGCGATGTGCGCATTCCGCAGGCGCTGGAAAATGCGATGTCGCAGCAGGCCCAGGCCGAACGCGAACGGCAGGCGCGTGTGATCTTAGGCGAAGCAGAAGTCCAGGTCTCCGATCAGTTCGCGCAGGCCTCGCGCGTCTACAACGACAATCCAGGCGCTCTGCATCTGCGCGGCATGAACATGCTGTACGAGGCCATCCGCGAAAAAGGCGCCATGGTCGTCGTCCCTTCGTCCGCCATCGAGACAATGGGGCTCGGCGGAACGCTGGCCGTCTCCGCTGTCAATCATCCGGTCAATCCGTGACAAGGAGGTATGACGATGAAGCGCAGAATTTTAATTACCGCATGTCTATCGACAATTCTTATCTCTGGTCTCATAGCCCAGTCTGCAAATAATGCGGCGTGGACAGGAGTCTGGCAAGGCGACCTCGACGGCCAACCTGGAGTAATCCTGACTCTCGCCGCGGACACAGGCGAGATCGGAGGAACTGTCGTCTTGAACATGGTAAGTAATAAAGGGGGTGTGGCGCATGTCATCGGCAGCGACACGCATGTGCTCATGAACCCGCATCTGCAGGGGAACGTGCTCACGTTTGAGATAAAACGGAAAAATGACGAACACGCAATGCAGTTTTCAGTCGCAATGACAGCCGCCGAAAAGGCCAAAATCCACTGCCTGAACTGCGGCGCCGATAGCCCAATCGCCAAGATGGAGAAGGTTCAGTACAGCAAGTCTTCGCCAGAGTAACCACGCTGGCCAGCTCTCATCGGCCTAAATGAGGGCCCGGCCAGCAGTGAATTAATTCTCCGGCTTCAGCCGGTAAACATGCACGTAGTCAAAATCCATCGTGAAGCCGGGCGTGTTTTCCGCCGAGATGCCGATTTGCGCGCTCGCCCCCAGCTGGTGCTGCCACACTCCGCCCTTGACCCAGTGCACCCCATCATTCGAGGTATATCCGGTATAAAGTTCGCCGGAACTTCCATTCGCGCGGCGGACAATCCGCAGCCACGTAGTTGCCCCCGCTGGGCCGATGACCTGATGATCGTAGGTTGGATAGTTCGCCGGTATAGGCCCCACCTGCTTGCCGAACTCGGTCTGACGCGTATCGAAGATCGGCACCACATCGAGCTTAATGCTGTTCTGGTCATTCAGATAAATGAACAAGGCTCCCTGCGCAAAGTTGAAACAGCATGAGTTATTGAACGGCACGCTGGTCGTGACCTTTGTCTCCACCATCCAGTCGCCGCTCGTCGGCACAGGCTCAGCAAGAATAGAAACGTGGGTGGGGTCACCATTTTCGTCGGGCCCCTTCGTCCGCACCTCGTAAGCGCTCCCGGTCAGGGTGTAAGTATTGTCGGCCTGCGGATGAATGAAATGCCAATGCGGCGAAAGCGTCGTGCTGTTGAATTCATCTGAGAGGCTGGCAATCTTTGCGCCCAGTAAATCCATCTGCGTGTCAATTTTCGGGACGTAGTCGTTGTACTGCCAGGGCTGCGCTGCTGGTGCCGGTTGTGGATTCGCGGATGCGTAGAATCCGCCGCGCACAACAGGCCAGTCGTCTACCCAGTCAATCGGATCGATCAGCACCGGACGGCGCGTCGCACCGGGAAAGCTGTCAAAATAAGGAGCGTTCAGGTCTATGGCGTGATACAGCATATAGTCCCGTCCGGAATCGTCCTCAAACACGACATTGCCCCCCGGCCCTCCCCAGTGGTTTCCATTGGCCGCGCTTGCAAATGTGCCGCCGGGAGCGAACGTATTCAGCGATACGCCATTCTGATCAAGAAATGGCCCCAGGGGAGACAGAGCGCGGCCCACATGCACGCTGTATCCGCTAAGCGGACCGTCGCAGCAGTTGGCTGAGGAGACCAACAGATAGTAATAGCCGTCGTGTTTCCAGAAATTCGCGCCTTCGTAGTAGTTGTCGATGGCAATTTGCGTTTCTGAAGAAGGGTCCGAGGTAAGTCCGTCTGCGGAGAGCTTGCGAATGCTGATGCCGCCATTGAAGCTGCCATACGCGATATAGCGCTGCCCGGAGTTGTCCTCAATCACATCCGGATCAATAACAGCTCGCTTGAAAGAGTTGTTATAGGGATTGTTCTCCGGCGCCACGACCGGAGCCCCGCTGTCCACCCATGGTCCCGCCGGGCTTGCGCTGGTAGCCACGCCAATCGCGCTGCCGCCTTGCGGGGTATTCGGCGCAACAAAGTATAGGTAGTACTTATTGTTGAAATATTTAATGGCCGGCGCCCAGAATTGATTGGTTGCATTCCCAACCCACGCAGGTGTCTGCGTGAAAGCGTCGCCAATATATGTCCAGTGAACGAGATCGTAAGAGCGGAACTGCAAAATCAGGTGCGGCCTTAGATTTCCATTCGCATCCACATCGCTCGAATTGAGCGGATCGCCGGTGCAATACAAATACCAGGTGTCGGTTCCTTTACTGCGTTCTTTAATCGTGGCCGGATCAGGACAGCTCACAGCCGGTCCCTGGTTCGGGGTATTGAGCGTTAGGGATTGGTATAGCTGGCGGGCCACGCGTAGTTCACTGGCGCGGCGGTAGACGATGCGGATTGCCCAAGCGCGAATTCCGCTGATAGCGAAGTAAGCGCAACTAAAACCATCAGCCCGATTTTCGCCCGGAGGGAATCTTGAAGGAAGGCCATAGACATAGCTCCTTTTGGGGGCAGGATCAAATGCCAGAGCGAGTGTAAGCGCTTCCATGCAGATATGGCAAAGGCTGGCGATTGAAAGGACTAATTTCAGCCTCCTAGTCGATAAACGACAGTGATTTGGGTCTGAACACGGACTGGTTTCCCATTAAGGAAGTAGGGTTTGTATTCCCATTGGTGGACGGCCAGCAAAGCTGCAATGGCAAGGCTTGGGTCAGGCGCACTTAGTACTTTCATCTCATGGATATGTCCATCTTCACCAATTTCAGCTTGTACAAGCACCTTCCCTTCAATGCGGCTTTGCTTTGCGGACATGGGGTATTGAGGCATCACCTTCTTGATAATGCTGCCTTGCATTACGGACTGCTCCACCTTTACCTTTCCTGGTGTTTCTATGCGGATAGCGTCAGCAGGAGGAGCAAGGTCGGTTCCAGTGCTTTGCAGCGCCGTGAGGGCATCGATGTGCACGGAAAGCACCGGACGATTGTCGTCCTCGGAGATTGTCAGGTCTCCCGCTATATATCTCCCTTGAGATATGAGGATGCGATTGTAGAGTGAATTGCGCTGGCCATATGAGCCGCTCCATCGCAGGATAGGCATGGCCGGATCAAAGCAATATGTAGGAAACAAAGCTGAAGGGGCCGACACTAGGTTCTGCATCTTCCTCGCCAGTACCACGCATTCGAGAGATGTCTTCCCGAAGTCCTGTTTGCGCTTTAGTAGGACTACGTCATTGTCGATTTCGGGTACGGGCGAAAGGAGACGCGGCGCCAGGAGCGATTCTGCCAACGGCAGGTATTCGGCGCTGCCTGTTCTATATGTGCTTGTATCAGTTACATATTCAGTCTGTGTGAAGTCTTTGCTTGTATAGCTGCGTTGTATTGTTTTGGCCCCGCCCACCACTCTTCGAAAACGCCCGTGTCTTTCGGCTGACCGTTATCATCAAATGTTTGGTAACTAGCTTTCAGATGCCATGGTTGTAGGCCGGGCGCATCCAGACCATTCTGACTTCTGGCCATTGCAAGAAGCATTGCAGGGTCTTTCGGCAGGGCCGAACCGATAGAAATGGGAGTGGTCTGGCTGAGGATGAAGGAAGCTGGAATTAGGCAGGAAGTAAATAAGAGAGTGCGAATTGCTTGTCCCATGGATGTACGCCAATAGTAGCGGTCCTCAAGCCAATCCTCAAACACGAAACATTAGCAGATCGTACAAGTGTTAGCCTCGTCGCTACCCCAACGCCTCCAGCAACGCATCAAAATCCTCCAGCCGCGAATATTCAATAATGACGCGGCCTCGACCCTTTTTGTCCTCGATACGCACTTTGAGCCCAAGTGAGCGCTGCAGCCGTTCCTGGGCCTCACGCACGTTCGGATCAAGTGGCTGCTCCTTCGCCTTATTTTCGCTACTTGTTTTCTTTTCCGGATTCAGCAGGCCCTGGATATAGCCCTCCGTCTGCCGTACCGACATCGAAAGCGCCACAATCTTCTGGGCGGCTTTCAGAATCGTCTCCGGGTTTTCGAGCGGCAGCAGAGCGCGAGCGTGGCCGAAACTTAGGTCTCCGCCCTCGACTTTGCCCTGCACCTCGACCGGCAGGCGCAGAAGGCGCAGAAAGTTTGACACCGAGGCGCGGTCTTTGCCCGTGCGCTGCGCCATTTGCTCCTGCGTCAGCTTGAATTCCCGCCCAAGGCGCTCAAAAGCCCGGGCCTGCTCCATCGGGTTCAGATCGGCGCGTTGCAGGTTTTCGACGATAGTCATCTCCATCGCCTGCTCGTCTGAAACCTGGCGAAGGATCGCCGGAACCGTTTCCTTGCCCGCCTTCTGCGAAGCCAGCCAGCGGCGCTCGCCGGCAATCAGCTGAAATCGTCCATTCGGCAACAAACGCACTACGATAGGCTGAACGACTCCCGCAGAGGCGATGGAATTTGCCAACTCCGCCAACTGCTGCTCATCAACGCGGCTGCGCGTCTGGTAAGGATTGCGGTCGATCTCGCCAACCGGAATCTCCTGCGGCTTTCCCGTCACTTCGGCTGGCGGCTGCGGCGCAGTCTCGGCCGCTGCGGCGATGGTCGCCTGTACGCGCGGCAGCAGAGACTCAAGTCCTTTTCCCAGTGCGCGCCGCTTCGGAGTTTCAGTTGCAGTCGGCATAGCTCGTTCCTTCCAGTCGTAAATCTTTAATGGCCCACAGTTGACCACTCAGGCATAAGGCCAGAAGCGGATTTCCTTCTTCCCGCGCCTGTTCGCCGCCTCTTTGCGCTCTTTGGCCTTCGGGCTTTCAATGTTGTTGCGCTTCAGCAATTCGTCCGCGAGTTCGGTATAGCTCTCTGCTCCGCGCGATTTCGGATCATACAGAATGACAGGCTTTCCATAGCTGGGTGCCTCGGCCAGCCTGACGTTGCGCGGAATCGCAGTCTTGAGCAGCTTGTCCTTGAAATAGGCGCGCAGATTCTCCGTCACCTGCTGGGCGAGATTCGTGCGGTCGTCATACATCGTCAACAGCACGCCTTCAATTTCGAGTCCAGGGTTGAAGCTCTCGCGGACGCGGTCGAGGGTATGCATCAGCTCGCTGATACCCTCCAGAGCAAAATACTCGGCCTGCATCGGAACAAGCAGCTTGTCCGCCGCTACCAGCGCGTTCAGAGTGAGCAGATCAAGCGCGGGTGGGCAGTCCAGAACGACGAAATCATATTTGGACCGCTGCGCAGTGAGAGATTCCTTCAGCCGCTGGGCACGATTCTCCTGTTGGATCAGCTCAACATTCGCGCCAATCAGGTTCTTATTCGACGGCACAAGCTTGAGCGTGTCAATCTCCGTCGGCAGAATCGACTCTTCTATCGTCGCCTCGCCCAGAAGAATGTCATACATTGACCGGCGTTCATCGTCGCGGGCGAACCCATACCCGCCGGTTGAGTTTGCCTGTGGGTCACAATCCACGAGAAGGGTATTCAGACCTTCAAGAGCGAGCGCGGCGGAAAGGTTAATGGCGGTCGTGGTTTTCCCCACCCCACCCTTTTGATTTACGACAGCCAGGACCGTGCTCATGACAATAGGAAAAGACTAAAGACGGCGGGCCGTAAATTCAATCACCACCGCCTGTGCAGAACTGGACATAAATTGTGGAAGACTTTTCTGCGCCGGGAAGCAATGCGCTGTAACTATTTGCAGGGTAGGAGGATAGCCATTAGCCAAGAACGCTATAAGCAGGGGAACCCAAAAAGGTAATCCGTGGAAAACATCCCGTGTTCCACGTGGAACATTTTGAGCGCTATGCTGCGTTTATCCGCCAGGTGTTCCACGTGGAACATCGTTGCTGCTACGGCCCACCAAAAGAAACCTCTGGGTCGAGATAGGCAAAAGAATGGGCTTGGTCCAGTCGATCTGATCCAACTCAGAAACAACATTCTGAGCAGCCCCCTCGCTGAGAAACAAAATCAGATATCCCCCCACCGCAACATCGCGAATGGCCGCCCGGCAAGCCTCCTGCATCTTGTCCACTGCCCGAAGCGTGACTGCGTCGAATTTCCGATTTAGCGATTCGACACGCCCGTTGTAGACCTCAGCGTTCCCGATCCCCAATATCCGG
Organism: Alloacidobacterium sp.; assembly: GCF_035631355.1. NCBI lineage: Bacteria > Pseudomonadati > Acidobacteriota > Terriglobia > Terriglobales > Acidobacteriaceae > Alloacidobacterium > Alloacidobacterium sp. The sequence continues at coordinate 4,634 of NZ_DASQIX010000107.1, read as the reverse complement.
ATTGCCTCTCGCAAAAACGCCGCCTTTTTCGACTGTGATTCACCCAGAGTTACTTGTATCTCTGGACGGCAAAGCGCAATGGGGATACCGGGAAAACCACCGCCCGATCCAAAGTCAAGAAGGCTGCAGATTTCCGCAGGTAGATGTCGGGCCGCGAAGATGCACTCGATGAAGTGCCTCTGCACAATCTCTCTCGGCTCTCGAATAGCCGTAAGATTTAGCCGGGCATTCCATTTCAGCAACAGATCCAGATATTGGGCAAAGCGGCCAGCCGTCTCCGCCCCTAAAGCTTCGAGGCCCGCTTCGGCAGCAGCGCCTTCGATCTCCACTGCCATCATCGGGCAACCGACTCACGGACTTCTCGCGGCTTCCAGTTTCTCGCCGCATCAACGAAATCACGGAAAATCACTTGCGAAGCAGCATCTCCAGCAAAAGTCCGCTCCGGATGCCATTGAACCCCCAGCACAAACTGTTCCCCGCGCTGTTCGACCGCCTCAACCGTGCCATCCGGCGCTGTTGCAATCACATCGAGACCATCGCCCTGACTGGAAATGGCCTGATGGTGGCTGCTGTTCACTGGGAGCGACGGCGCGAAGCCCTTCAAATGCTCGACTCCTTGAGGAATGGTGACAGAATGTGCCTCCGCAATTTCGCGTCCCGCCTTGTGATTAATCTCAGTCCTCAAATGCTGAACCAGCGTTCCGCCCTTCCAAACATTCAACGACTGTGCCCCATAGCAGATGCACAGTAGCGGCTTGTGCAGGTTGAAAGCATCTTGCAGCAGAAGCTCATCCACAGCCTCGCGTGCTGAATCGGCCGCCGCGCACTCCGGTATCGGCTCCTGCCCGTATTTGTGAGGATTGACATCGGCCGGACTCCCCGGCAGCAGCACAGCCGAGCAGGAAGCGACAAGATCCGCCACTGCCACCGGAGATTTGGACAACGAAACCCTGACCGCAACTCCACCCGACTCTTCAACCGCCTCCGCATATTGTCGCCAGCTGCGCTGGTTATATGCCGGGTCGGTAGAAGTGGGCTCGGGAATAGCAATGCGCGGCTTCTGGCTGCTCATACGGCGTTCTCCGGAATCTCGGTAATCGCCTCCAGCGAAGGTTCCGCTGGCGTCTGCAAATACGAATGCGCATAATAGAGGCGGCAGATTTCATCGCTCAGCCGCGCCGTCAACTCATCTGACTGGCGCGTCGAGTATCCCGTGGTTTCAATCGGCTCACCTACGGCCAGCGTAATCGGCACCGGATAAAATTGCCCCGTGTGGATTGGCAGCAGTTCATGCGTCCCTACCAGAGCCATGGGCACAATCGGAACCTGCGCGCGAATAGCCATAAACGCAGGCCCATTCAGAAAAGGCGCCAGATGCCCGTCCTCGCTTCGCCCTCCCTCTGGGAAAATAAAAAGCGGCATGCCGGATTTCAGCGTCTTTACCGCCCCGCCCAGGCTGGCAATCGACGCCCGTGGATTATCGACGTTCACCGGAACCTGCCCCGAACGCTGCAGATGCCAGCCGATGAAAGGAAGCTTCCATAGGTCGTGCCGGGCCACAATGCGGAACTGGAACGGCAGGCTCGAAAAGATGAACGGCGTATCCATATAAGAGAGGTGATTGCAGGCATAAACCGCGACTTCATGCTTGCGCAGGTTTTCTCCGCCAATTACCGTCAACGGGCAGCCGCTCACCCTGACTGAAGTCCTGGCCCATGCCTGCGCAATGCGATGCTGCCGTTTGCCGTCTTTCTCAAACAGCGACGCAGCCAGCGAAAGACTGCCAAAAAAAGCCGTCGCGGCAAAAAATGCTGGAGCCTGAACGCAGAATGACAGCAGGCGGTTTGACAGCGGCAGCGGATCGGGTCGCGGTCCCAGTGGGCGGCGTGTCATCGGGCAAGCTCCCGTCGCAGTACCCCCACAAGATAAACCGACCCGGTGCCAACAATCAGCCCATCCGGCGGCGTCAACTTCTTCGCCCGTTCCAGCGCGCGCTCCCCATCGGCGCACAGCTCAAAGTCCGCCCCCACCGCGTCCGCAGCTTTACTCAACTCCTCAATCGAAGCCGAGCGCGGCGAATCCACCGGCGTGAGCAGCACATGGTCAAACAATGGAAAGAGAATCTGCGCCAGCTCCGCAACCGGCTTGTCCCCCAGGCAGCCAAAGATCAGCGTCTTAAACTCAACTGGTTTGTCATCCTGACCATTCCTAAATTTGTCATCCTGAGCGGAGTGAAGGATCTGTTTTTGCGTCTCCATCTCCGCCAGCACCGACCGCAGCGCCCACGCGCCTGCCGGATTGTGCCCCACATCAAGCAAAACATTGCCAAAGCGCTCCATGCGCCCCGGCCAGCGTGTGTCCCGTATGCCCTGCTCAATGTTCGCAGTAATAATTTTGTAACCGTGACAGTTACATAATTCTACTGCCGTCGCAATCGCCAGCGCCAGATTGCGCCGCTGGTGCTGCCCGGCAAGTGGCGAATCCACTTCGATGCTCCACCCTTTGACTTGCAGCGCGTAGTGATTGCGGCCCGCATCAGAATGCGTCGTACGCGATGGAATATACTCCGCGGCATTCACTCCGCGAACGTTGAGACTGGTGGCAACTTCGCCCAGCGCATAGTTTGCTTCCGGATGCTGCGGCAGCGTTACCATCACGCCATTCTGCCGCAGAATGCCGGCCTTTTCATGGGCGATGGCGGTAATCGTTGGCCCTAGCCACTCCATGTGGTCGAGCGAAATGTCGGTGATAACAGAGACCAGCGGCTCGACAATGTTGGTCGCATCCAACCTGCCTCCCATGCCCACTTCGAGCACCGCAATATCAATCTTCGCTTCTGCGAACACGCAGAAAGCCAGGGCCGTCATGCTCTCAAAAAAGCTGGGATGGTCAGGCAGCCGTCCTTGGTCCACCAGCCTGCGCGCCGTGTCGTCCACCTGAAAATAAAACCGCGCGAAGTCGTCGTCGGAAATATCGTTGCCGTCAATCCAGACGCGCTCGTTCACGCGCATCAGGTGCGGCGACGTATACAGCCCGACGCGATATCCCGCCGCGCGCAGAATCGACGCCAGCGTCGCCGAAGTTGACCCCTTGCCATTCGTCCCCGCAATCAGCACCGATGGAAACTGCATTTGCGGATCGCCCAGCGCCGCGGCAAGCACGCGCATTTGCCCCAGCTCAAACTTGCGCCGCGGCTGTCCTGCAGGCGCATGCAGCTCTCCCGCCAGCGCAAAAAGACTCTCAATGGCCGCAGCATATGACATAGATTGATTTTAGTGGATTCCCCGCAGTGCGAATCCGATTTAGAAAAGCGTCCACGGCTCATCCAACAAAACTGTCATCCTGAGCGAAGCACCGCAAAACCGGGGTCCCCGGCACACGCGGTTTTCGTGCGCTGGGGTGGAAAGGCGCGCAGTCGAAAGCCTGCTCTGAGCTTGTCGAAGGACTTGCGGGTGTTTTTTAGGTAGAAGCCCCGCGCTTTAGCGCGGGGAATAGCTGCGCGCAAAAGCAGGCCTTCAGGCCCGGCCCATGAGTACCCCATTCAAGCCTTCTTTTGGCTTGAGTGGGGCTGTTCTCCAAGGATAAGCTGGCTCATGCCTTGGAGCCTGTAGCGATTTCATGCGCCGCGATCTGTACATTGCAATCCGGCGAAAGCGAGGGCTGCAAATCGAATCGAATAAAAAGGAAAACATGAAACTACTTAGCATGATGGTGGCAACATTCATGGGGCTTGCTGTTTGCGGATGCAGCACAGCTAGTCCTAATGCTGGATACGAGGGCGTGATCATAGAGAAGCCGTGGTTCTTTGGTCACGGCGGAGTAGACCCTGAACCCGTCAGAACTGGCTTGACTTATAAGGCCCTGTCAAGTGATGTCGTCTATGTTCAGATGACTCCAACTCAATCTCACATTAAATTTGACAATCTTATGTCCAGTGATGGCATACCGCTTAGTTTCGACGCCGTGATTCGCGTGAGAGTCACTGATTCAGTCGATCTAATAAAGCGCTTCGGGGAAGCATGGTACGAACAAAATGTGGAGCGCGAGTTTATGAGTCAGGTGCGCCAGGCCGTCCGAAAGCGCGGCATGAATGAGATGGCGATCTCTGCGACTGCGGTAGACGCGGTAGACAATGAGGTGGCTGCTGCGATGGATGCTTACCTCAAGCGAATCAATATGCCCGTAGTTCTGGCTCCCAACGGTGTGACGATCGGCAAAGTAGACCCGCCAGACGCAGTTCGTAATCAACGGATTGAGACGGCACAACAAGAGCAACGTGTACATACCGAAGAGCAGACAAAGTTGGCCGAGGATGCCCGTCAGGCTGCTGAAAGGTCCCGCGCAGAAGCAGACAACGCCTACCGCAATGCAATGAGTCTTTCGCCTGAACAGTTTCTGGAGCTTCAGGCAATCAATATGGAAAGGGCCGCATGTACTGGTTCCAATAAGTGCATCTTCATTGGCCCTGGAGTAAAGGCGTCTCCACTGATAGATACAAAATAATCTGGGTGCCCCATGTCTTGAAGAGACATGGGATTATCTGCACATAACCGAAATTGTCATCCTGAGCGGAGCGCAACGAAGTGGAGCGCAGTCGAAGGACCTGCGGGTGCCCCATTCAAGCTTGGCTTGAG
>NZ_DASQIX010000106.1:0-29609 GCF_035631355.1 Alloacidobacterium sp. | reverse complement strand
CGCACACGACTTCAGGCCGAACCGTAGCGAACCATTCGGCAACGGAAGTCCCCCTGGAGGAGATCTACGATGACAGACGCCTTATCCATTTCGAAGAACCACGCGAAGACATTCAGCACGCGTTCTCCACGCCGACTTGTGGCTTTGATTCCTACCCTGTTGCTTGCTTCCATTCAGGCACCAGTCCTCACGCTGTTCGCATGTCTGACCTTGGCCATTTCTGCACATGCCGATGCCGTCTTAGACTGGAACGAAATTGCCGTCAACACAGCCATTGCGAACGGTCAGAACCCGTTCGCCCAGGCACGAACTGGAGCGATCGTGCAACTCGCTGTCTTTGAAGCGGTCAACTCCATAAACGGCGACTATCGACCCTATCTTGGAACGATCGTCGCGCCCCGCGGCGCCCCAACCGGGCTGGCGGTATCCGGTCAGCATCCAGAGGTCTTCGCGGTAGTAGGCGGTGGGATAGACAAAGCTCTTGCCATCCGGCGCGAAGCTGAATCGAATCCCGGGTTCATCGTCTGATCGGGGGGCGAGTTCCTTTCCCAATTCCCTGATTACCTTTTTCTTGAGGGTCACGGGGTCGAGAGAGAAAAGCGTGGCGCGTTGTACGTTTCCTTCAGTGTCGCCAGTTTCAATTCCATAGAGCAATTTGCCATTCTTTGAAAACGCGAGGTGAGGTGTTTCTATCTTTCCGAGAGGTTTGGAGGTCTTTCCATCTGGCGAAATCAGCCACCAGCCATCCTTGTCACGGTATGTGATCCATTCGCCGGTCGGCGACCAATCGGGCAAATATTGCCCCTTAATGCTACTCTTCAGTACGCTCGGAGTGGCATTGCCGTTAGTTTTGACAATCATAAGAGCTATGGGCTCCGACTGAATATAGGCGAACTGGTTCCCGTCAGGTGACCATGAACCGCCCCACTCATATCGATTGGGGGTATTGGTGAGCTTGACGGGAGGTCCTCCGTTCACGGACGAGATCCACATGCCCCCAAGCTCATTTGTTCCGGTTCCCGGTCCGGAATAAATAATTCGCTCGCCATCAGGAGAAAGGGACGGGTTCGTGAAAGCAGATTGGACACCAGGAAAGTCCGCCCCGGTTACAGCAGGCCGCTCGGAGCCATCGGGCAGGCGGACCCATATTTCCTGCGGCCCGCTTCGGTTGGTCACCCATGTCAGCTTTGGTTGGTTCAGGGACCACGCCGCTTCGACTTCGTCGTGGCCTGTCGTTACGAAGGTTCTTGTCGTACCGTCCTCGACTGAGATCGAGGTTATATCGTAACGCTCTGTAACTAGGCTGTAGAGAATGCTCATGCCGTCAGGAGAAACGGAGGGTCTACGCTCGTCGTTTGTTCCGGTGGTAAGTGACGAGAGCTTACCTGACCGGGTGCTGCCCAGCCACAGATGGAGCGCGGACTTCCGGTCAGCCTGAATCGAGATCACCACATTTTGGTTGTCCGGCATCCACGAGGAACTCGGATAGGGCGTAAAAAATGGAAACTTACTGAGAACGGATATCTGACGCGGCGATCCGCTTTCCGACGGATGGGGAAGCAGCCAGGCTTCATCAGTCCCACCGCCGATAGGGAGAAGGAGCAGAATCTGCTCTCCATCGGGCGAGAATGAGAGCCAAGGATCAGAGGTGATATGATTTGCGCTTGCGTTGAACGGATCCGGCTTATAGGGTCGCAAAGGCGAGCCGACTGGATCGGAAACTTCAACACCCGCGTCTGTTAGCGCGGCAAAGACTTTGCCATCCCGGGACAGGTCGCAAGCATAGCAGCCGGCATCCATAATGAACTCAGGCTGGCCCCCCACGGTTGGGACTGAATAGAGTTTGTAATTTCGGAAAAGACCGATGGAGTTTTGTGACACACCGACTATAAGATGGCCTCTATCGCTCGACCAACCGAACGGTACGGTGTCAAGATTTTCGTGAGTGAGCTGGACTGGCACAGGCGAGTTGAGATAACGCAGAAATACCCGATAGATTCCGTTTACCTTGCTCGCGTAGGCCACGGCTTTTCCATCCGGAGACCAGACCGCGCTCCGGGAGGTATCTGCCGCGAACGGCGTGTAGCGGTAGTTCTCGAAGTCTTGGCCGGAGGGCTTCAGCAAGTAAACGAGCAGTCCCGCGAAAAGCATGCAAGCAGCGCAGAGAACAGGGATCTTCCAGCGCCGCCGCTTTACGGGTGCGACGACCGTCGTTAGTGCTCCGCCGGAATGCGCCTCGGATAGGTGATCGCGAAGGTTACGTAATTCCTGGTAGAGATCGCGTGTGGACTCGTAACGCTGTTCGGTCTCCCTTTGAAGGCAGCGGTCGATGATCCATCGGAGGGGTGCAGGCAGTTTCTCGTCCAGCGGCGGCGGTTCTTCGCGGACGATGGCGGCCATGGTCTCGAGGCTGCTGTCTTTGGCGAAGGCCTGTTTGCCGGAGGCAAGCTCGTAGAGGATGAGTCCGAAAGAGAACTGGTCGGAGCGGTAGTCGGCGGGCTTGCCCAGTGCCTGCTCGGGGCTCATGTAGCGCGGCGTGCCAAGCACCATGCCGGCCTTCGTGCCGCTGACGGAATCCGCGCCGTCGGGCGCGAGGGTCAAGGTCGTGCCAGAATCGCCGACGGATTGCGGGTCCTGACGTGCCAGCCCGAAGTCAACGATCTTCACCCGGCCATCCTTGGTGAGCATGATGTTTTCCGGCTTCAGGTCTCGGTGAACGAATCCGGCTGCATGCGCAGCGGAAAGCCCGTCGGCGACCTGCGTCGCAATGTCGAGGAGTTTGCGAAGGGGAACGGGCTTGCCGGTGAGCACCGACCGCAGCGACGACCCCTCGACGAGCTCACTGACGATGTACTGCCGGTCCGCTTCCACTCCGAAGTCGTAAACGGAGACGATGTTGGGGTGATTGAAGGCAGCGATGGCTCGGGCCTCTCGCTCGAAGCGGACGCGATGCTCAGGCGTGATGGCGTGATCGCCGCGGAGGACCTTGATGGCGACGCTGCGGTTGAGCCGCGTATCGAAGGCCTGGTAGACCTCACCCATGCCCCCAGCGCCGAGCGTGGACCTGATTTCGTATGGACCCAGTCGAGCATTCGCGGACAGAGGCATTCGTTCAGCCGTCCATTCCTGGCGAGATCACAAGTTTTTTGGGGGCCTAGAAACTGGCTCCAAGTCATGAGAAGCGTATTCCAGGAGACACGCTTTGACAAGAGTGAGGTCTGTTTGGGCTTGGAGGAATCTCCGAAACACAAAACTTGGTAACAATTCGCTCTGATCGAATCCGACAGAGATTCGGTCAGCTCTTTCCCGGACCACTTAGCCTTGAGGTTTTTGAACTCTTCTAAGGTAGGCTTATTGTCGGCTTGCCGTTGAGTGGGGTATTTCATGTGGTCGATCCAATTTTAGCCGCAATGCATCTCGGCCTTGGATAATCGAATCGATTCAAATGTAGCCTTTACCAGCGCCGGTCCGATAGGCAGAAGACCGCGGAAGCTTTCGCAGTTGGCAACGTTGACGGACTCGCTCTCGAATTCGACCGGCCCACGCAAACCAGCAAGCAATGAGCGCTAGCCTTTGGCCTGCCACGCCGTTCTCTCCACAACATGGCGGCAGAGAACGGGGAACAATCTGAGTCGCGAGGAGGATAAACGTATGAGCTTTGTAAGGATGCTCAAGAGCTTGGTCGGCAAAGCGTCACAGTCCGAGACTACAGAGTTCCGGTCCATTGTTATCATGCAGCGGAAAGGGCATCGTTTCAGTGAGGAGGAGCTACGAGATGCGGGAGAACGCGGGTGGGGCAAGAAATTCGATGGTAAAGAAGATCCAAAGTATTTCGTCTCAGTCGATCACTCCATTCTGAATGTCGTGAAGGCTGGCCCCTGTATCATCCGAGTGACTTCCGTTCCTAATCGATATGTTGACGATGATGAATATGCTCTTTCTCGATTGCCACAGCCAGAACAGAAGAAGGCTTGGACCGAACATAGTGCCTGCGCTTTTCTCGAATTGTTCAATGATCTTGGGTCGAGGAGCATCCCCGATGCAGAGGCTTATTCTTCATTGGCGAAACTAGCTTTACAGTTAGGCGATCCGAACTGTTCCGCCATCTTTGTGCCCATCAAAAACCTTATGATGCCCAATGATGGCACGGCAGAGCAAGGTCTGCGTCTGCTGATCAATAAGGAACTGCCATGAAGTACTGAGCATGGAATAAACGAAAGGACAATGTAGCGTCCAAGCCTACGATGAACTGTTCAAACTTCTTATTAAGAGCCGATGACCGGCAACACGGAATGTATGGTCCGCCGCCGTTTTGCAAGCGAAAAGGCAGAATATGGTCTGCGCGAATGTATCCGGCCTCTGTTGGAGAAGCGATCTCCTGGCCTGAATGGAATGCGCTGCGCCCTCGTCCTTTTTAGTAACGCTGCCTTTTTAGGCATTTTCCGGGTACAGGTTTCGCGACTTACGAAGGCGACGCCAGGAATGGCGCGGCTATCTCAGCAGCGTTCAGGCAAATGATCTCGTCGCGCCGCTTGTGTAAGATCATCGCACCCTCTCGGCACCGGATAACACTCGGTTCGTTGTCCGATGGCGGTAAACTAACCTGCGCGGGTGAGATGTTTAATCTCTCACCCGCGCCTACCACATTTTTTGATCTCGGCACTGCTGAGTCTGTTGTAACGTCCATGAAGTTGCTGATCTGATCGTTCATTTTGAGCAGCAGAGTGTGATTTAGCCTTTGTGCCGGCTGCGTTCGCCGCCATCAATTCTTCTCCTCCTGCTCCAGAACTCACAGGTTATCGCTGTAGCGGATACTGTAGCGGGTGCGGGTTTAGAAGGGCTTGCTTCTGCTTGGCGTAGATTCACGGAGCTAACTGAAAATACAGGGGTCTACAAACCGCAACAACCCCAGCCGAAATTGCCGGTCTGAGATTATGAGTCCCCTGCTCTAACCATTGAGCTACAGGCCCGGAAACGGATTCAGATGGGCTTTATCTATTGAGACTACCATTCTTTCAACTTGGCCCCTGTTCGTGGACCACCGCTGCCAAATACCCATTGGGTGCCATCCGCCATGGGAATAGAATGAACCGCCAGTGAGGCTGCACTCACGCCCGCTCTTCGCCTCGCAATGATTCCCCCGGAAAAATCAGACAGGAGAAAACGAAGTGAAACGATATTTCGTTTTATACGCCGCCACCGCCATCGCCTTGATGGCGACTGCATGTAACCAGATGCCCGAAACGCACGATGCCGATGTAAAGGCAATCCAAGACAACGAAGTGCAGTGGAACCAGGACTATGCGTCGAAAGACGTGGACAAGATCACGGCCCACTATACGGATGACGCAGTATTGATGGCGCCAGGCATGTCGGCAACCGCAGGCAAAGATGCAATTCGAAATCTGGGAAAGCATCTGTTTTCTGATCCGGCAATGTCGCTGAAGTTCCATGCCTCCAGGGTCGAAGTGGCGAAATCAGGAGACCTCGCCTACACGCAGGGCTCTTACACCATGACGATGACGGATCCCCAGACCAAACAGGTAATGAACGACCATGGCAGCTACGTTACAACCTATCGCAAGCAACAAGACGGCACATGGAAAGCGGTCGCAGATATTGCTACTTCGGAAGTGCCGCCTCCTGCTCCTCCGGCAACGCAAATGATGAAGCAGTAATTACTCGACTGCGTTTTGCCAGAATTGATAAGTGCGCAGTGTAATGCGGTCGGGATGGTTCGCGTAAATTTCGGCCAAGGCCGCGAAGAGCGCTGTTGATTCCGCAGCCAAGCCGAGCAGACGAAGCGACCGCAGTGTCCGTGTCAGTCGCAGATGGTTGTGGTTGCTGGGACTCAGCCAGTTGGCAGATCGCGCGGCAAAGTTCGCGCGTGGCTGCACCGCTCCGTCACGAAACTCAAGCCCGTAAAAGCTGAGCATACGGAGGAAGGACAGTCTGAGCCGCTGCCGCAAATCCTCAGAGTTGAGGAATGCATCTATAGTCGCCGCCTCCAGCATCGGCGCAGACGGATTTGCGCCACTCCTCTCCGGCAGGGGAAACAGCCACTGTATGAAATCGTGAACAGCCTCCAACTCCACATCAGTCCAGTTGAGAATTTCATCCAGCGTGCGTCCTTGGTCGTCCTGTCCACCGCGATAAAAATCGAGAATTCTGCTGTTCATAATTGCGATGCTTACAGATGAATCAAGCCTCTCGCAATCGCAAACAGAGACAATCCGGCGACGACGATCCAAAGCAGCATTCCCTGAAGCATGGGCCTGACACCGACTTCCTTAAGCGTCTGCCGCGATATTCCGCTTCCAATGAGAAACAGCGTAACCGCAAGGCCGAGTTTCCCGATGCGATATGCCTCGCTGTAGGCTACGTGCAGTTGCGGCATGTAGCTGCTCATTACGGTGGCAATGCAGAAATAAAGAATGAACCAGGGCAGATGAATTCGCGTTTTGCTTTTCCGGACCGCAGCCGTCACCAGCGCCACCGGCACGATCCAGAGAGAGCGCGCAAGTTTTACAGTTGTGCCAATGGCCAGTGCAACCGCACCATACTTAGCTGCCGCGCCCACGACCGAACTGGTGTCGTGGATGGCCAGCGCCGACCACAGGCCAAATTGTGTCTGTGACAGGTGCATTGCAGCGCCGATCGCGGGAAATATCAGCAATGCGACCGAATTAAGCACGAAAACTGTTCCCAGGGACACCGCCATCTCTTCTTCATTAGCCTCAGTCACAGGCCCCAGCGCGGCAATAGCGCTGCCTCCGCAAATCGCCGTGCCTGCTGCGATCAAGAACGACTGTGTCTTCTGAACATCCAATGCGCGTCCAAGCAGCCAACCCAGAGCGAGGACGAACGCAATACCTAGAGCGGTGTAAAGGAATCCTGAGCGCCCAACCTGGATAACTTCCCCAAGGTTCATCCCAAACCCAAGGCAGACAACTGAAGCCTGCAGCAGGAACTTTGCCAGCCGCTTGCTGTCGAGATGATACGGGTGCGTCAGCAGCAATCCATAGACAAGGCCGGCGCCAAGTGCCAGCGGCGGCGAAAGCAACCCGCTTGCAGCAAGAATGATGCCAGCAAAGAATAGGTTCTTTGTCATACATCCTGAGCTTGGCACCCGGGAGCAAGCCGCGTCTAAGCGTGAATTGTGATGCGTGATTCGTTTTACTTATCGCCGTGCGCGAGGAGCATGCTCCTTCTGCGCAAGCGCAAAACGCTCGAATGCGGCGGCAACGCCCTCAGGCCCAGGGCCGAGCTTGCGGATGAGCGTGAGTTCGCGCCGGATCTCCAGGTGCTCAACCTCAATCGGAATCACAGTACCCAGGCGAAATGCTTTTCCAATGGCCCAACCGGAGACAAACCCCAAACCAAGCCCTGCTTCAACCCCGGAAACAATAGCCTCCGTGGAGTCGAGTTCCATACGGATTTGTAATTCATTTAACCGCAAACCGGCTTTCCTGAGCGCCTGCTCCACCACGCGCCGCGAGCCTGATCCCTCTTCGCGCAGAAGCAGCGGAACCCCCGTCAGCGCATGAAGGGGCACCCTGCTTGCGCCCACCCATTCGTGACCCGCCGGCACGATCAGTACTATCTGGTCGTCTAGAAATTTTTCTACATGGACTTCCCTGCTTAGAGAAGGCCCTTCAATCATGCCCAGCACAATCGACTCGCGCAGAAGCAGCGCCACAATCTCTTCTGTATTCCCACTCACGACGGAGAATGTGACCCGGGGATTGTCCTTGAGAAAAGCGCCGAGCATGCGCGGCAAAATGTACTGCGCGACCGTGGTCGAAGCCCCCAGTCGAAGTTCTCCACTGACCTCGCCGTTAAGCCGAACCAATGCCTCCCGCGCTTCGTCAAGGACGCGCGCTGAACGCTCCGCGTACTTGAGCAGCAGCTTGCCCGCCGGCGTAGGCGAAGTCCGTGTGCCGCTACGGTCAAACAGCCGAATACCCAGCTCTTCCTCGAGCGCATGAATGTGCTGGCTTACAGCAGGCTGACTCAGATGAAGCGCTTCCGATGCCTTGCGGAAGCTTGACCGCTCGGCTACGGCGCGGAAGACTCTCAGCCTAAAATTTTCCATCGGCAATCCCGATGACAAGCGCAAAGCCCCGGAGCAATCTCCGGGGCTTTAGAACAACGCGCAAAAACGGCACCTTAGACAGTGATAGTCGCCTTCGCCGATTCCTGCTGCGCCGCCGCGACTGAATTCGGCTTGACGTCAGAACCCTTCTCGCTACCGGGCTTGCGGATGTCGATGCCGCCCTTGAAGAAGGCGCCGTCTTCAATCGAAATGCGCTGCGCGACCACATCACCCGAGAGCGATCCTTCGCTGCGGATATCGACCCGGTCACTGGCGTTCACGTTGCCTTTCACCTTTCCCAGAACGACAATCTCGCGGGCCGAGATGTTCGCCGTGACCTGTCCATTGCGCCCAACGGTGACGCGGTTGCCGGGCAGATTGATCGAGCCTTCTACCTTGCCGTCGATATAAAGCGACTCAGATCCCGTGACCTCGCCCTTGATGATCAGGCTCTTGCCGATCGTGGCCTGGTCAGCCGTGGCCGGCTGGGCCGCGGGGGCGCTGCTGCGTGGGGGTTCATAGCTGGGGGTGGTTGGCGCTGCCGGTCGAACTGGCTCGCTCGGGGTTGGCGAAGAGCTTCCGGGCTGGTTTGGTTTCCACATCTGTATGGTATTTCCTTTCTTCTACTCAATATCACGTTCACCAGGAACTGCGGGAATCCCTCGCCCGCTCTGGCTTGTCCTGCCGAAGCGTCAAACGCTGTGCCTGACCCCGTTCGACGCTTCTCGCGCCTCGAATCCGCGCAGTCAAGGCTGCTGTTTGCATCTTAAACACGGATGATTGAAAATTGCACCCCATTTGCAAATCTTTTCTGCGAATCTGTGGCTTGATATGGTTCAAAGATGGACGCCATTCCCATAAATTCCACTTATGACTGACCGTGAGCTGATCCGCCATATCGAACGCTCCGCCGGTCAGCGAGCCGGATACAAGCAGCTAGTGAGGGAATTCGGCCTCGGCGGCGGGCGCGAACGCCGCCTGCTATTGGAGCATCTGGCGCGCCTGACCGCCCGCGGTGAGCTGGTCAAGCTCGACCGCGATCACTGGAGCATTCCGCGAGCGGCAGCCACCCGCGAAAACCTGGTTGCCGGGCGTCTTGACCTGCACCGCGACGGCTTCGGCTTCGTGCGGCCCTCGGACCGTGCGAAAAGCGGCGAAGACGATATTTTCATCCCCCCGAATGAACTAAGTGGGGCCATGCAGGGCGATCAGGTGCTGGTAGAATTGGCCCCGCCCCGCGCTGATGGACGTCGTCTCGGTCGCATCGCTCGCGTCCTGACACGCAAAAATCCTACTGTGGTCGGCACTTTTCATTACGCCCGGAACGAACGCGCTCAAGGAAACACAGTAACCCCCTTCGACGAGCGCATGACGCAGCCGATCCTGATTCCCTTCGGGCAGGAACTGCCTTCAGTGGAGTCGGCAATCAGCAGCCCGCACCGGGTATTGGGCGAAGAAGCAAAGCGGCACAGCTACGACGATCTTGAAGGGCTAGTCGTCGATGTCGAAATCACCGAATGGCCCACGCCGACGCGCACAGCCCGCGGACGCATCATCGAAGTGCTGGGCTACGAAGACGACTTCGGTGTCGATGTCGAAATCATCATCCGCAAGCACCATCTGCCGCATATTTTTCCGGACAAAGTTCTCGAAGGAGCCCGCACAGCCGCATTTCTCGATCCGGAAGTGATCGCCGAGCGCCGTGACTTCCGCAGTTTGCCCATCGTCACCATCGACGGCGAAACCGCACGCGACTTCGACGACGCCGTCCTCGTGCGCGAGCACCCCGACGGCAGTTTTGAGCTGCAAGTCCACATCGCTGACGTGGCCCATTACGTCCAGCCAGAAACCGCGCTCGACCTGGAAGCCCGCCTGCGCGGCAACTCCGTCTATTTCCCCGACCGCGCCATCCCCATGCTCCCGCAAGAGCTTTCAACCAACATCTGCAGCCTTCGCCCGGATGAAGACCGGCTCGTGCTTTCGTGCCTGATGCAGATTGACGCGCATGGCAATGTCCTCAGTTACGAAGTCACCGAAGGCGTCATCCGCTCCGCGCGCCGCATGACCTACACGCAGGTACATGCCATTCTCGAAGGCGACGAGGCCGTCCGCAGCGAGTTTTCAGAGCTGGTCCCGGAATTCGAGCGTATGCATCAACTGGCGCAGATTCTGAACAAGAAGCGCGAGCGCCGCGGCTCCATCGATTTCGATCTGCCCGAGCCAATCATCGAATTCGATGAGTTTGGCGCAATGAAGAGCGTCACACGCTCCGAGCGCAACTGGGCCCACCGTCTTATCGAAGAATTCATGCTGGCCGCGAATGAATGCGTCGCCTCATGGATTGAAAATCTCGGTGTCGATTCCATCTACCGTATCCACGAGAAACCCGAACCGCGGCGCGTCGTCGAGTTCGAAGAGACGGCCGCAACCTTCGGCTACTCGCTCGGCATTGGAAATTTGCCAGTCCGCAAGTTTGAGATGAAATCAGACCGCCGCGAGCAGCGCCGCCACGGAGGCCGTAACCCACGCCAGCATGAAGTCCCGGAAGACATTCCTGTAACCCCGCGCATGTATCAGAAATTGACCGCGAAAATCGCTGGCAAGCCCGAGGAACGCATCCTCTCCTACCTGATGCTGCGCTCCCTCAAGCAGGCCCGCTACAGCGAAGTGAACGAAGGCCATTTCGCGCTCGCCGCTCCTTGCTACACGCATTTCACGTCGCCCATCCGCCGCTATCCCGACCTTATCGTGCATCGCATCGCCAAGTCATTGCTCGCTGCAGGCGTCAGCGGCGAAGGTAAATTACTGCCCGGCGAACCTCATAGTCCACCGACTAAGCAAACGGCCTCAGCCGAATCTTTGAAGGGGCACGGCTTCAGCCCTGCCATTCACGCTGAGCAATCTTTGGAGGGGCACGACTTCAGTCGTGCCATAAACCACCCGCAATCCACGCGGCTTCAGCCGCCGAGGGAAGCCCTTTCTGACCTGAGCGAAGCCGAACTTGCCGCCATCGCCCAGGAATCAAGCGAGAACGAACGCCGCGCCGCCGAAGCCGAGCGCGAACTGGTCGAATGGAAGAAGGCCAAATTCATGGCCGACCGCGTCGGCGAAGATTTCAGCGCCATGATCCTGAGCGCCACCAAATACGGCCTCTTCGTCGAACTCGACGATCTTTTCGTCGAAGGTCTGGTCCCCATCCAGACCCTCGGTCAGTTCGACGGCGACTACTACACCTACCGCGAAAACACGCGCCAGATCATCGGCGAGCGCTGGGGCCGCAAATTCACCTTTGGACAGCGCGTCCGCGTCGTTTTAGACCGCGTAGATGCTGTCGAGCGCCGTTTGCAGTTCTCCATCCTGGAAGATGGGACGAGCGAAAAAACGCCAAAGAAACTCCCACAAAAAGCTGCCAAACCTAAAAAGCAAAAACCAAACGCAGCATGCAACAGCAAAACCGCAAACCAAAACGTTTCGCAGGCAGGAAGAAACGCCGCTAAAAACGAGGGTGCCACATCTCGAAGAGATGTGGGTTCTTATCGATTTATTGACCTTAAGATTTTATTTCAGTAACGCCGCTTTTAAGCCGGCAATTTTTTCAGCATCCACAGTTCCTTGAGCCCGCCACACAACATGCCCAGATGAATTTGCCAACAAGAGATACGTATTCGCAGATGAAGAGTAGCTGACAATCTTCTTCCAATCGTCCTCTCCCGTATAGAAGGGAACAAAGTGTGACATCTCAGTTCCGTGAATCTCCCGTTTCATGCCGTGTAATACCATCGGCTTTACGAAGGATGGCAGGCCCTGCAGCTCTACCAATTCGTAGTATGCAAGCTGGGAGTCAGACCAATAAGGAGCGAGCGCTTGTTTGTTCCAACCTTCAAAGTCGTCGCTACTCTTATGCGAGAAACCAATCATAAGCAGAAGGGGCTTACCCGCACTTGCATTCGAGAGATTTACTTCGGACCCATCAAGCGCTTTTGCCTGAAGGGGTGGAACTGTTTGAGCTGTGCAAGGCAGGATGAAAACTATCGTAGCTAGTATGCTGATAAGCCTATTGGTCATTGAGGTTCCTTCGATAAGTTCTCAGTGCTTTGACGCCGAAAGCGAATGATAGTTGGCGGGTGCCCGTGTCCCAAATTTCGCGGGATGTGCTATAAAGCTGACCTGCTGCGTACAATGGAAGAGAAAGGTAATTCCCACACAAATGGCACACATGGTCTTTTGTTCGCGCTACAAGCAGGAGCTGGAGGGTCTCGACGAGCCACCCTTCGACAGCGATTTCGGCAACAAGATTTACCACAACGTCTCGCAAAAGGCCTGGCGGGAGTGGCTTGAACACCAGAAGATGCTGCTGAACGAATACCGCCTCCAGCCGTGGACGCCGCAGGCGCAGGAGTTCCTCGTTGAACAAATGGACCGCTACTTCTTCGGCGAAGGCTCGGAACTGCCCAAGGAATACGTCCCGCCCTCCCACTAAAACCCTTATGTTGTCATCCTGAGCGTAGCGAAGGATCTGTTTCTAAGCATCGGTCAGCACAAGAACTGGGTGCCCCATTCTTGCGAAGCAAGGGTGGGAAAGCACGAACTTAACAGGCGAGAAAAAATGAGCGACAAGCAAGCCATTTCCACAAAGAACGCCCCCGCGGCCATCGGACCATATTCGCAGGCCGTGCGAGTAGGCGATTTCCTCTACACCTCAGGCCAGGTGGCGCTTGACCCGGCAACCGGAGCACTGGCCGAGGGCGGAATAGAGGCGCAGACGGCCCGCGCCATCGAAAACCTGAAAGCGGTGCTCGAAGCGGCCGGAATTAGCATCAAAAACGTGGTTAAAACCACCGTTTTTCTCAAGAATATGGGTGATTTTGCCTCCATGAACGCCATTTATGCGACGTATTTTGCCCCCGACGGCGTCGTCGCCCCGGCGCGCTCGACCGTCGAGGTCGCCCGCTTGCCCAAGGACGCGCTGGTCGAAATCGAAGTCATCGCCAAAATGTAAACTCTGCGGGCCATTCCTCATCTAAAGCAAATGGAGCAGAAACATGGCTGATACGAAGGTCGAAAAAATCCACAAGACTGACGAAGAGTGGCGCAAATTATTGACGCCCGAGCAGTTCCACATTACGCGGGAGAAGGGCACCGAGCCGGCATTCACTGGCAAGCTCTACTACAACCACGACGACGGCATCTATCGCTGCGTAGCCTGCGGCACCAAGCTGTTCACCTCCGACAAGAAGTTCGAGTCGGGCAGCGGCTGGCCCAGCTTCTGGCTGCCGGTCAGCCCGGACGCCGTCGAGACGCATGAGGACAATGCATATGGCATGAGGCGCGTCGAAGTCACCTGCGCCCGCTGCGGGGCGCACCTGGGGCACGTCTTCCCCGACGGGCCACAACCTACGGGACTGCGGTATTGCATCAATTCCGCCTCACTCAACTTCGAGAAGAAATAAAACTCTATGAAGCGCAGGCATTGGGCGACGGTCGCAGCCTGCGCATTCTCAATGCTTTTCGCCTGGGCGCAATTCGGCGGCGGCCCTCCCTGGCGGCATCCAGTAGCTTCCTCTCACATGATCCAGGTTGGCAATGCAACCATTCAGGTCGATTTCGGCCCTGGCTCACTCGATCTGCCGACAGATGCAATCCTCCGCTGGGTCGGCAACTCAGCCAGCTCTGTTGCCACCTACTATGGACGGTTTCCAGTCCAGCGCGATCGCGTGCTCATCGAGCGTGCGGCGGGACGCGACATTCTGCGCGGGACTACATGGGGAGAGGTGGGCGGCTTTCCCGCATTTCACCGGATTGTGTTGGGGGAGCAGACTACGCAGGCCGACCTCGATGACGACTGGGAAATGACGCACGAGTTTGTACACACAGCTTTCCCCAGCATGGATGACGATCATCACTGGATTGAAGAGGGCCTTGCGACCTACATCGAGCCGATTGCGCGCGTGCAGCGAGGCTCTCTGCGTCCGGAAAAGATATGGGCGGACATGATGCGCGACATGCCCAAAGGCGATCCAGGCAGCGATGACCACGGACTTGACCAGACACATACCTGGGGACGCACTTACTGGGGCGGCGCGCAGTTCTGTCTGCTGGCTGACGTTATGATCCGCGAGCAGACGCACAACCGGAAGGGCTTGCAGGATGCACTGCGAGGCATCGTCAACGCCGGAGGAACGATTGATCAGGATTGGCCGATAGAGAAAGCCTTCGAGACCGGAGACCGCGCGACGGGAACGCATGTGCTCTCTCAGCTCTACGACTCGATGAAGGATGCACCGAAGCCGGTCGATCTTGCCGGGCTATGGCAGAGGCTCGGTGTCGTTCGCGACGGCGACGGCATCCGATTTGACGATCATGCGCCCGAGGCCGATATCCGCAAGGCGATTACGCGCGTTCCGGGAAGTGGTGTCATGGAATGGAAAAACCCCGGAAATTCCGGGGCTTCGACGGGTCGCGGATGAATCCGCGAGTTATGCCTTTTCGACTTTGCCGCTCTTAATGCAGGTGGTGCAGACACGCAGGCGCTTGGCGCCACCGTTTACCTTTGCCTTCACCGGGCGGAGATTGACGTTCCAGCGCCGCTTGGTGATGTTGTGCGCGTGCGAGATATTGTTACCGAATTGCGGGCCTTTGCCGCAGACATCACAAACCTGAGCCATGACTCACTCCAGAAATCCTTGAACTTTTTCGCGCAAACCAGAACCCTTAATAGCTACATTTTCGCTTGTTATGCGAGAAGGGCGGGCAGCAGACAGAACAATGCCCACACTGGCGCCGAATCTTCAGTGTACCTTAGAACCGACGGAGCGGGCAAGGACTACCCCTCCCCATCTTCTATCCCTTGCATTTGTTTTCAACAGCTTACGAGGGGATCATCCCCCGCCAAACCGATGATTTCAAAGGCTTTAAACTGCTTCCAGTGTTTTCAATCACTTACGGGAGGGTCTAAGTCCACTGTCCCGCCACCAAGGGTACTGGCAACTCCCTATATCCAGAATACCAAATTCGGAGCAATATTCGCCAAACATTGAATCGTCCTAGGTCCTTATTCTTGAATGGCTTAAGGCGACTGTTAACTCATCAGGCACTTGACACCAAAAGTGGTGAGTTCCGGCAAAGAGGAAGAACATGCGATTCGCAGGTTCCCACGCTGCTTATCGGCTTCAATGCAGCTGCTCAGCTCGCTTTTAGTCACACTCATCACTTGGCGCAGAGCGTCCCTGAATCGCGTGATTTCTGACGTGTGCGGCATCCTCGTGTGGCAGTTAGATCCTAGTCTGCAAAATGCAGTCGCTGCCAACCGCCGGAATTTTCTCGACTTCTATTCTGCGGGGTTGGCGGCGTATAACGGTGACCGTGCTCTATGGACCAAGATCATTACGCGCGTCCTCGCCCGTGACGCGCACGACCCTGATTACCTCTGGATAACCGGCGGAAGATGATCCTATGACCACGAAACAGCGCGCACCAGCGAAGCGGAAGAGGCAGGCGGAGACGAAGAACAGGACCATCCTGTGGCTCGTCATCATTGTCGCGGTATTCGTCGGCGCCGCTGTCGTCATTTACTACAAGCGGCCTGCGAATCTTGAGGCCAGCACCGGAACAACCACGCCCAGTTCCACACCGGAGCCTTTCTCATCGTCACAACCCCAACCAGCCAGGCCTGTGCTAACACATGTGACCTTCGCCCCGACCGTGGCAAACACCGCTCCCGCGCCTTCTCCTGCACCTGCGGGCATGGTGTGGATTCCAGGCGGTGAATTCTCGATGGGAGCGCAGGACCCGACCGGCATGGACATGAATGACGTCGGTATGAAGGCCACTCTCGATTCCCGCCCCATCCATCGCGTTTACGTCGATGGTTTCTTCATGGACAAGACCGATGTCACCAACGCCGAATTTGCAAAGTTTGTCAAAGCAACCGGATACGTAACCATCGCCGAGCGCAAGCCGCGTCCGGAGGACTATCCCGGCGCGCCACCGGAAAATCTCGTTGCAGGCTCCGTCGTCTTCGCTCCACCTGACCATCCTGTCCCGCTTGACAACTATTTCCAGTGGTGGACCTACGTTCCGGGCGCGAACTGGCGTCACCCGCAGGGACCCGACACCAACATCGTTGGCAAGGACAACCTCCCCGTCGTGCATGTCGCCTATGAAGACGCGACCGCCTACGCGAAATGGGCCGGCAAGCGCCTGCCCACTGAAGCCGAGTGGGAATTCGCCGCGCGCGGCGGACTCTCCGGCAAGCCTTACGTCTGGGGAGATGAGTTTCGACCTCATGGCAAATGGATGGCTAACACATTCGAAGGCCACTTTCCCGACAAAAACAACGGCGACGATGGCTATCCCGGCATCTCGCCCGTCGCCAAATTCCCGGCCAATGGATACGGACTCTACGACATGGCCGGCGACGTCTGGCAGTGGACCAGCGACTGGTACCGCCCCGACTACTATCAGCAGCTCGTCTCACAAGGTGAAATGGCGCGCAATCCGCAAGGCCCCGACTCTGCCTACGACCCCGCCGAGCCCGGCCACCAGAAAAAAGTGCAGCGCGGAGGCTCATTCTTGTGCACCGATCAGTACTGCTCGCGTTACATGGTAGGCACGCGCGGCAAAGGCGACATCGACACGGGAACCAATCATCTGGGATTCCGATGCGTGATGACGCTCAACCAATTTCAGAACCGCTGACGAGAACCTGCTGGAGTTGTAGACCTACCGAGCAGTTTGTGCGAGAGCTCGTTTCAAAGCTCTCTTTTTCGTGAGTTAACTTCGCCTGCGCTATGATGGGGCACGTTTACATATGCTTTTGCCGTAACGCTCCGTAGTCCTGCCGTCCCCATGTAGGCAAAAGCCCTTTACGGGAGCGCGTCTATGTATCGGCAACTCGGCGGTCCGGCACTGTTGCTGTTGCTTTTTACTTCCGCGATATCGCATATCGCAAGCCCGAGCCATGGAACGATGGCTGTCCGCGGCGGGTCAGGTGGGACGGAAACACGCACCGCCGATATTTCGGCAGTAGAGGCCGACCGGCACACCTGCTATGTCTTCGAGGCATTGCGTCTCTATTTAGGGGTGGCGCATCCGGCTGCGGGCCAGTCTGACGAGAGTTCTTCATCCGGTCATCCGATCAATTGTTCGGAAGCGAATTTTGCCGCTATTTTCCCGGCCGGCATGACGCAAATCGACGCGAAAGACAGCCAAGTGCTGATGGCGACGGTGCCTGATCCTCTGCAATCCTCCGAGGCGCTGCAATTTGACCGCGACATCGCCGCGCTGCAGGAAGCGGCCTCTACCGCCGGCTATGACTTCCAGAGGATTGCGACGCCGTGGCAGGTTTCAGACCTGTCGGAACCGAAAGACCTCAAAGACGCCCGCGAGGTGGACCGTTATCGCCAGACTTTTGGCAACGAGCCGGGAGCGCTGCTTTTCCGAAAGCGCATCCGCGCCAGCGACGTGCAGCTTGAAGGTCCCGACAGCCTGCTGCTGCTGGTTCTCGTGCCGGAGTCACCTATTTACGGATTGAATCTGGCTGCCGGACGGGAAGCCGTCAGCGCAGTCAGCGTTCTGCTCAGTCATGGTTTTACCGCTTCTGAACCGGACACGACCGGGAAAGCTTCCCGCATACGCTGGATCGGCCCAAGCTACTCCGCGTCCGCATCGGGGCTGCGCCGGCTGGAGCAGGAGACGCAGCCGCATCTTTTGTTTGATGCCCTGAGCGGGACGGTCAGCACAAATTCCGCAAACGCCTTCCTGATGAAGGTGAATCAGGACGGCGAAGGGCCTTCGGAAGAGCACGAGAAAGCCACGCTGGCCGAGCTTGATCAGAATGCTATGTGCTGGTTCCTGGGGCAGGCTACACGACCGGGCATGCATTCCGATGAGCCAGTGGTTGTCCTGCAGGAAGATGAAACCGCTTATGGAGGTAACATATCCGATCCGACAGCATCGGCGAATCCGTGCAGCCCGCTCTCGAACCTTGTGCGCCGATTCACCTTTCCGCGCGGAGTTTCGCATGTGCGCCGTGTTTATGGCGGCACGCTCAAGAATGCTACTTCTAGCCAACAGCAAGATGAAGCTTCCACCGCCAACTCCAGCGTCACTCTCAGCTTTCGCGATGAACTGGAAGACCCTCTAGACGCGGTGCCGGAATTTGCGCCGCAGTCGCCCGTTTCCAATGAGAGCGTGCTCGCGGCCATCGCTTCAAGCATCAAGCACCTTCATGCGCGCGCCATTGTGATCAGGACCAGCGACCCGCTGGACCAGCTTTTTCTCGCGCGCTATTTTCGGCAGGAATGTCCGGACAGCCGGCTCGTGCTGTTCAATGCGGAACGCCTGCTCACGCGTTTGCGCGGCGACTTTGATCTGGACGGGACGCTGGTTGTCACCCGCTTTCCTCTCTTTCAGAATTCTTATCTGCAGACTCCATTCCGGGGGGAATCGCGGCATTCGCTTACGTTTACAAACAGTCGTGAAGAGGCCGTCTTTCTCGCAGCCCTCATGCAGATCAAGCACGGCCACCTCCCTTTGCTGCAATCGCCTTTTGCGCATAAGCACTATGCGATGGCGCCGTGGATTGGCGTAGCGTCCGGAGGCGACTTCTGGCCAGTCGCTTACTTCGGCAGCGACCTTATCGCTCCGGACTCGAAGCTGCCGGACGATGTTCTGCTGCTCAACGACACGCCGCCGGAACCTCTGCCTGTTTTTTGGACCCTGGTTACACTTGCCGTTCTCGGTATCGCCGTTATCCACTTCCTGTGTTTCCTTGCGGCCATGCCTCTGCATGCCAGGCTGAGGCAAAGCAGACATGCATGGGCCAGGAAACTAGCGCTGCATCGAGTACTGAGCTACTATCTCGCGCCTCCATCGCCAACCTGCGAACAGTCGCGCCTGTTTACCGGCCAGTGCTGGTGGCTGCTGAACGTGAGCGTGCAGCTCGTGCTGATGCTCGCCTACCTGCTGTTCCCGGCGATTGCCTACCAGAAGAATGTGGAGAATGTTACGTCGGTCGCGGCTGCGCTAAGGCAATTCCCCATGCAGACAACCATGTTTTCAGCCTTTACGCTGGTTGTGCTGATGCTGCAGTTCTGCATGGCAGGCACGTTATTTCTTCTGCTCACGAAACGTTGCCGGCAAATGGGCAAAGGCTTCTTCATCCGCTTTGAAGGTTTTCTGCTGCCAATTATCTCGCTGTTGTGGGCGGTGCTGTCGCTCAGTCTTTTCTGCCTGCAGCTCTCCGATACGCAAACCGGATTCGCATTTGCTTCGCGCAGCCTGCATCTCACCTCCGGCGCTTGTCCGGTTTTGCCGCTTCTGCTGATATCTCTCGGCTTCTTAATCGCGGCGATTGTGAACCTCAATGCGTTGAGCATGGCGGTGACGCGAAACCCTGCTCTGCCTCTGATTCATTGGCCCTGGATTGATCTTGCTTCCTGGCAGATCAGACTCACCGGATATACCGAGCTGTGGTACGGGCTTCCAGGTTCTGACGGCAAGCTGCTTGCATTCGTGGTCCTGCTTGCCTGTCTGTTGCTTCATCCGCAAAGGCTCTTTGCCACGTTTGATACGCCTTATATTGGCTGGCTTTATACATTCAACTTTATTTTCAGCATGTGGACTGTGCTTTGGCTCTGGGCGCGCTTTACCCGCATCTGGGGTGTGCTGCGCAGCGGCCTGGACTGCCTGGAGGGCTCGCCGCTGCGCTTTGCCTTCTCTCGGCTGCCGAGCATCTTCTCTGTCGATCCCATCTGGTCTTATTCCGGATTGCGCCGCGTAGTGACGCTGCCGATGCGCTGGCTCGAATATCTGAAGGTTGCTCCGCCCGTCGGAGACGAGAAACAGGCTGTTGTTACCGACAACCTGCACGAGCTGCGCATCATCCTGCAGGAACTGCGAGACGTGCAATGGCTCGACAATAAAACCTATGCGAATTTCAGCCATAAGCAGAACGAATACGCCATTAAGCTCTCGGATGTGCCGGCGATTCGCGAAAGCTGGGAGCGCGGCGGCCCGGACTGCGCAATTACAGGTTCCGTGTGCAAGCCGGAAAAGCCGGAAGAAGGAGAGAGTACCGGATTTGCCGGCGGCGGATGCCCACAGTCTCGCGCCGATATTCCTCCGCCGTGCGGCACAGTTTTTGGCCCGGACAATTGCCTGGTGGAGCTTGGCAACGAATTCATCGCCATGCGCATTACTGCCTATGTGCGCTACATCACTTTGCAGATGAAGAACCTGATGACCTTCATGTCGCTGGGTTTTCTGCTTACGTTGCTGGGAGCCATCAGTTATCCATTTGACCGGCCGCAGATCATTGCCTGGTCGGCGACGCTGATTCTTGCGGCACTGCTCTTTACGGTTGGAACGGTGCTCGCGCAGATGGACCGCGACGCTGTGCTCAGCCGGATGAGCAACAGCACGCCCGGCCAGGTCCGCTACATGGCTTTCCTGAAGCACATGGTTGCGGTGGGAGGATTGCCGGCCATTACAGTCCTTGCAACGCTCTTCCCAGCGATTGGCAAGTTCCTTTTCTCCTGGGCTGCTCCAATTCTGGAGAGCCTGCACTAGAGCCTGGACGATATGATTCTCTGGTGGGCGCACTGCTCGAACTCGATCAGCTTTCCATCTCCTTCCAGGGCCGTCCTGCAGTCGATAAGTTGAGTCTCCGCATTGCACCTGGAGAATCGCTTGGCCTGGTTGGCGAGTCCGGCTCGGGAAAATCTGTCACAGCCCTTGCAATTCTTCGGCTGCTTGACGCTGCTGCGCAGGTGTCCGGCGCAATTCGCTTCGATGGCCGCAATTTGCTATCGCTGCCTGCCGAGCCGATCCGGCGCGTGCGCGGACGCGAGATTGCAATGATCTTTCAGGAGCCAATGACGGCCCTGAATCCGGTAATGCCGATCAGCACGCAGATTGCCGAAGCCATTCGCGCGCATCATCCGGAAAAGGGGCGGCGGGAAGTGCGCGATGCCGTAATTGAAGCCATGCGCGCGGTTGCGCTGCCTGAGCCGGAGCGGCGCATGGGCGACTATCCGCATCAGTTTTCGGGCGGACAGCGCCAGCGCGTGTTGATTGCGATGGCGATTGTGAACCGTCCTCGGCTGCTGATTGCCGATGAGCCGACGACCGCGCTCGATGTCACAGTACAGGCGCAGATTCTCGATCTGCTGGCTGATCTGCGCGAGCGGTATTCGCTGGCGATGCTCTTCATCTCGCACGATCTTGCCGTGGTGTCGCAGGTGGCCGACCGCGTGGCCGTGATGCGGCATGGATTGTTGCTGGAAGAAGGCCCGAAGGCTGCGATTTTCCAGTCGCCGCAACATGCCTATACAAGGAGCCTGCTGGGCGCGATTCCTACCCTCCAGATGGACACCAATAAGTCGCTCGCGACATTGCCTGCGGCTTTCGAGACGGCCCCAGGCGAGCTGCGCGAATACACTTCCAGTCATTGGGTGAGAAGCTGAGGGGTGCGCGGCTGAACCACTTGGAATCCGCTACTGTTCGGACTAGATTGAGAAGTGGTTCTTCGCCATGCGCGCGCTTGTCCTTTCCGATATCCATGCCAATCTTGAAGCGCTCGACGCAGTGATTGCCGCTGCGCCTCAGTACGATGCGGTGTGGAATCTGGGCGATGTTGTCGGCTACGGCGCCAATCCCAATGAAGTGATTGATCGCGCCCGGTCGATTGGCAGTGTCTTCGTTCGCGGCAACCATGACCGCGTTTGCAGCGGCCTCGGCAGCACTGAGGACTTCAATCCCATCGCCAACCGCGCGGCGAAGTGGACGCAGTGCGTGCTCTCAGCGGAACACATTGCCTGGCTGCGGCATCTCGCGCATGGCCCGATCATGCCAGACGGGCCGCAGGTGAGTTGCAATCATGGTTCGCCTCTGGATGAGGACGAGTACATCCTCTCCATGCGCGATGCGTGGCAGCCGTTGCAGAAGGTGACGACGGCAATTAATTTCTTCGGGCATACGCATCTGCAGGGCGGCTTTGCCACGAATGGCAATGATTGGTTCAAGCTGGTTCCTGACTATGCGACGCATGATGAGCCGGAAGAATATGAGATACAGTTGCGCGAGGGCGTTCGCTACCTGATCAATCCAGGATCGGTTGGGCAGCCGCGCGATGGCGACTGGCGCTCTGCCTTCGCGATTTACGACGACGCGCAGCGGATGGTGACGTTTTACCGTATTCCTTACGATGTGCGGCTGGCGCAGATGCGGATTCTTCGCGCCGGATTGCCGGACCGGTTGGCGACTCGGCTGCGGGATGGACGCTGATAAACCGCAGGTCCCTTCGGCAAGCTCAGGACAGGCTTTTCGACTCCGCGCTATCGCGCTTCGCTCAGGATGACATCTTTGATGTGGTTGCAATGACTTGAGCCGCGAAGCGCTCCATCTCTTCTAATTGCGGACTGCTTTGCAACAGCACAAGATCAACGCCCACAGCAGCAAATTTTTCCAGGCGTTCGGAGACCTGTTCTGGCGTTCCGATGAGACCGCTTCTCAAGCCGCGATTCGAGACGGAGTAGTCTTCGAGCGAAATTTTCTGCTCGAGGTTTGAGCCGGTGATCCATTGCTGGTAGTTGGCATAGCCGCGTGCGGACTGCTGGACGTCGGTGATGCGAGCCACTTCTTTCTGTGCCTCGGCTTCGGAGTCGCGCACAATGGCATATCCGGCGATACCGTAGGTCATCGGAGGCAGTCCGGCAGCTTCGCGGCGGCCTCGCATATCAGCAATCTTCTTTCCGACAATTTCAGGCGGATCGCCGTGCATGAGATAGGCGTCGCACTTGCCGGCGATAAGGTTCTTGGCTGTCTCGGACTCGCCTCCGGCATAGAGCGTGGGTCGCGGCTTGCTCACTGGTTTCGGTGACAGGATGTTGTCGTCGACGCGGTAGTACTTGCCCTGATAGGAGAAGCCCTGCCGGTTCCAGCAGCCGTTAATTACATCGAGCCATTCGGAGGTACGGGCGTAGCGGTCGTCGTGCTGGTCGAACTGGATGCCATACTTCGTCGCCTCGTCGGCCCACCAGCTTGAAACGACGTTCAAGGTAAGGCGCCCATTCGAGATGTGGTCGATGTTAGCGGCCTGCTTAGCCAGCAGCGCAGGATTGTGGAAGGTTGGACGGACGGCGACCATCAGTTCCAGCTTCTTCGTCACGGCAGCGAGCGCGGCGGTAGTGGACCAGGCATCGAGCGATGGCGCTTCGACGCCCTTGATGTCATTCAGGTTCAGCTCGGCGATGAGGGTGAGGTCGTAGCCGATCTCCTCGGCGCGCCGCGCGAGGCGGCTGACGTAGTCCCAGGTGGGCTGCATCTGTTCGTCTTCGACATTGCGGAGCCATCCGCCGAAGACGGGCAGCCAGAAGCCATAGCGCATCAGTGGGCTCCCACAGGTTCTGCTTCGTTGACCTTGGCAGCTTCGGCTTCCAGCCAGTCAACCAGCTTTACAAAAGGGTCAAAGCCGATGACGCGCGGTCCGTCGGCGACAAAGTTCGAAAGGGCATTGATGTCATAGTAGAGGCGCTGGCCATCGCGGTTGTCCGTGATGTACTCGACACCGCCAAGTTCGATTCCGGCTTCCTGCATGATGCGCTCCACATCGGTGATGACTTCCTGCGGTGGCTCGTATCCTTCAACGCTGATGCCGGTCTTAGGCGCATCGACAGGGCAGGCCGCACGATTTAAATCCACTCCGCTCGTAGTCCGGCAGATGTCTGCGGGGCAGAGGTCGAAGGTTTCGCCAGTGATGTGGACCTTGATGGCGTAGAGAAATTTTCCGTTCAGCACTTCGCAGCGGACGATGTGGGCATCGCGCGCGGGAATGAATTCCTGGACCAGCGCGGTTGAGTCGAGACCGAAGAGCAGCTCGTTGGCTTCGGCTGCGGACTGCAGGGATTCCGGCGCGTCGAAGCGTTTGACGCCTGCTCCAGAGCCACCGATGTTGGGCTTGACGACGATGGGCCAGCGGAGTCCTTCAGTTGCGGCCAGAGCTTGCGATGCGCGGTGGATGACGCGGGCTTTCGGGTAAGGCAGGCCAAGTTCGTCGAGGAGCGAGAGCTGCGCGGCTTTCGACAGCTCTGTCCGAAAGGCCGTTAGGCCGTTGATGACGCGTACGCCGCGCCGTTCGAGGTGGTCAAGGAAGCCGAGGGTGTAGAAGATGGAGTCGCCGTGCTCGCGGTTCCAGGCTGAAGGACTCATGCGGTTCACGACGAGCGAGTAGTCGCGCTCGGGATGGTCTTTGATTGAATAGGCGTGCTCGATGGCATTGAGCTTAACGTAATTGGTGTCGCGTCGGTCGAGTTCGGCGAAGAGTGGCTTGAACCAGTGCTGCTGTTCGTAGTAGATGGCAATGGGCTTGGGCACGGCTCTCCCTTCTGTCTTAAAGATACGCAACTGTTAATTCTTGCACATAACTACGAAATCGTGGATAATAAATACCGAAATCGAGGATTCCTATGGCTACTCTTGCGATTGCTCCAAATGTGAATCCGCTCTTTGACCGCGCTCCGGACCTGAGGGATACACGGCAACGGGCGAAGCTGAGTCCCAATGCGATCAAGGCTTTCGTCAATATTGCCAACAAGTGGGATCTGACGGAGACGCAAGCCCGCGGGCTGCTGGGCGGGTTGGCTTCATCGACGTATCACGCGTGGAAAACGGAACCGCGCGGACGGAAGCTCGACCAGGATACGCTGATGCGCATTTCGCTCGTGATCGGGATTTACAAGGCGCTGCATATCTATTTCGGGCAGCCGTGGGCGGACCGCTGGGTGACACTCGGTAACCGCAATTCGCTGTTCGGGGGCGTTGCGCCGATTGACTATATGCTGCGGCGCGGCCAGCCGGGGATGATGCAGGTGCGCCTGATGCTCGATATGTGGCGAGGAGGGCAGTGAAGCTCCCTCCTGTCACAGATTTCTTTGCGGATGGGATGCACCGGCTCATCCCGTCGCGCTATAGCAAAAGGCAGACGGTGCTTGCCGATGTTGCTGACAATGACGCAATGCTCGACGACATTACGCTGCTTGATGGCGCAACCAATGAGCGCATCCAGACGGAGCAGGCAGGGAAGATAGGCATCAGCACATACGAGCTGGTATATGGAATTCCGAATGCGCATATTGTGAATGCGGCGTTCAGCTATTCGGCGGCTCCGGGCGGGCGCTTTAACGATGAGACGCGCGGAGCCTGGTATGCGGCGGATGAGCTGGACACTTCATTGGCCGAGGTGACGTATCACAAAGCGCGGCGGCTGGGCGAGATGGTTGTGCCGGGCCTGCCGGGAGACCGTCCTGACCGGGATGTTTCGACCTATGACGACTGGCGGGCGGATTTCCGCTCGCCGTTTCATACGCTCGATTCGGCTGCGGAGTGGGCCAACTGTCTGGAAGCGGGGCCGCTGCCGGGTTGCTATGCTGCTCCGCAGCGGCTGGCGCGGGCTTTGATTGCTGCGGGATCAAATGGGCTGGTGTATCCGAGTGTCCGACGGGCCGGACATACTTGTCTGGTTTGCTTTCGTCCTGCGCTGGTGTATCGTCCCCGGCGGGATATTCGGCTGGAAATTGTTTTTGAGGCGGCTGAGGTTGGGTACGAGTGGAGGGCGCGCACGGTGGGGATTCAATGAACTGTCAAAACATGCTTTCCGAAACGCTTTGACGAAGGCGGTCACAATCGATCAGGGCGAAGGGGGCCTTTTACACACAATGGCTGTCAAAACTTCTGCATTCAATGAATGGTTCAAGAGCGCCTTGGCAGATCCGGCACGCGCGAAGGAGCTAAAGCATGATTGGATGAAGCTTGCAGATAAGGAACTTGCATTGTCGGCGCCCCAAAAGGAACATCTCTCTCTGGTGCCAACTGAAGATGCAAAAGGTCTTCAGGCTGCCATCGGGCAGGTTGTCGACCATGGCGGCACGATTCATATTGAGCGCGATTCAGAACAGAGTCCGGGACTGCTCGTCGTACACCCCAAGAAAACGGACACGATCAGCCCAGAGTTTTCGGTTGGAATCTTCCACTGCACCTTCGATGCGAATTGCCGCAATTGGCATTGCGGCTGGGGGCCGGCTAAAAAGAAATAATACGTGTTCTATTGCTTGAGATCCCACATCTCTTTCGAGATGTGGGGCACCCGCACCCGATACCCCCGAGTGGGAACCGGGCCTGAAGGCCCTCACTCACGTTCTGCTTATTCACCGGACTAAAGTCCGGTGCTTCTACCAAAAAGCAACAATGCTAGCGACCAGCGGGAGCGGGTTGGAGGTCGACGCATTTGTCAATGCAAGCATGGCGCGCAAAGCGCGCGCCTGCTGCATGCAATGCCTTATTCCGCGGCGGCTTCTTCGGCCTTTACCGTTACCTTGATGTGGGCGGTTACTTCGCGGTGCAGCTTGACCGGGATGAGGAACTCGCCGAGGGACTTCAGGGGTTCGTCGAGGTGCACCTTGCGGCGGTCGATGTTGAAGCCCTTCGATTCGAGTCCGTTAGCGATATCCGCCGAGGTGACCGAGCCGAAGAGGTGGTCGTGCTCGCCGACCTTGCGCTCGAATGTGAGAGCGACGTCGTTGAGCTGGGTGAGCAGCTGTTCGGCTTCGCCCTTTTCCTTGGCAGAGCGGCGGACAGCCGACGCCTTCATCTGTTCGATGACGGCCTTGTTGGCGGCGGTCGCTTCCATGGCGAGCTTTTGGGGCAGCAGGTAGTTGCGGCCGTAGCCGTCAGCGACCTTCACCACGTCGCCGCGGTGGCCCAGGTTGTTTACGTCTTCCTTCAGAATGACTTCCATTGCTAATCTCCAAGTGTTGCTGGGTTGGTGATCTCAGCCAACCGTGATCTTATTGAGCCGATAAGGCCCGGGGCTGAAGCCCCTTTTATCCTGCTCTTTATTCACCGGACTAAAGTCCGGTGCTTCTACCCAAAACCGCTCCTGCGTTGCCACCCTTTTTCGTGCGGCTGAAGGCGGCCTTGCTGTGCAAGGCTTCTCACGAACTTTGTTCGTGAGGGTCCTTCGACTACGCGTTGCGCTCAGGATGACAATCTTAATGGTTGTTAGTACCTTGCGGCGAAGGGCAGCAGGGCAATGTTGCGGGCCTGCTTGATTGCCTTCGTCAGACGGCGCTGGTGCGTGGTGCAAACGCCCGTCAGACGGCGAGGAACGATCTTGCCGCGCTCGGCCACAAAGCCTTGCAAGAGGCGCACATCGCGGTACGGGATCGCGTCGATCTTTTCCGTGCAGAACTTGCAGACTTTCTTGCGACGGAAGAACTTGCGTCCGCCGGGACCGCCGGGGCCACCAGGACCACCGCTGCGGGGGCCACGCGGGCCACCAGGACCGCCGGGACCGCGCTCGGGGCCGCCTGTGGGAGCTGCGCCTTCGGGCGCCTTCGTTGTTGTTTCGTCAGCCATTTCTTTTTCCTTCTCCGCGGGACCTTGCCAGCGGCTTAAATCTGAATTCGTTTAGGCGCTTGCCGGAGTCGCTTCGGCGGCGTGGGCTTCAGTGCCCTCGGCAGGGGCAGCGACAGGCTGGGCGCTGAGCTTCTTGCGCGTGGCGCGAATCGCCTTGATCTTGTCAATGCGCTTCTGCTCTTCGTCCATGCGCACGGTGATGAACTTGATCACAGGCTCGGAAACGCGCAGGCGGCGCTCAAGCTCGTGTACCAGCGCGCCGTCGGCATCGATGGTCAACAGGATGTAATTGCCTTCGTTGAACTTGCGCACGGTGTAAGCGAGCTTGCGGCGTCCCAGCTTTTCAGTGGAACGAACGGTTCCGCCGCCGTTGGTCACGGTGGCTTCAAAGCCGGCGATCAGCTTGTCCACATCTTCGTCCTGTGTGTCGGGACGAACGATAAACATTACTTCGTAAAAACGTTGCATTCGTTTCTCTCTTCTCTCGCCGGTCACGGTTGCCGTGGCCCTGCGAAAAATCCCGGGGCTAAAGCCCCTCGTTATTCCATTGCTTTGTTCACCGGGCTAAAGCCCGGTGCTTTTACCCTTATTACCTCAGGGGCTAAAGCCCCTTTTAATTTTTGGTTCTATAGCGGCATGGCTTAAAGCCATGCCCTTACGAAACCTTTAACACCTTTAAAGCCGGTGCTTCTACTCGTCGGGCGAGCCGCTTAGCTCGCGCCGATTGAACTCATTCATCGCAGCCTTAATGTTCTGCGATACAACCATATCTACTGCCCTGGCCGCTTTATCGAGCACGGGATCAAGCTCGGCCAAGTCTGCTTTCCGCATGGGCGTCAGCAGATAATCTTTTCCGCGCCGTCCGCTCAACTCGCCCGGCTGCGGCCCTACACCGATCCGGACACGCGCCCATTCTTCCGATTGCAACGCGCCATTGATCGAATTCGCTCCGTTATGACCACCGGAGCTGCCGCCGGTTCTTACCCGAAGCGTGCCCAGCGGCAGGGCCAACTCGTCATACAAAACCACCAAGTCGCGCTGCCGGTCAGCTTCGAACTCGGCCAGCAGCGCCTCAACGGAAAGTCCGCTGAGGTTCATATACGTCTCAGGCTTGGCCAGAACCACTTCGCGGCCTGCCATGCGAATCGTTGCCGTTACTGCCCGACAGCGCCGATTCACGACCTGTACACCGTAATCGTCGGCGATGCGGTCAATCGCCAAAAACCCCGCATTGTGCGGTGTGAACTGGTATTCGATTCCCGGATTGCCGAGACCAACGACCAGGAACACGCCGTTCGTTTCGTTCGCCAAGCTTTACTTCTTGGCCGGAGCGGCCGGGGCAGCCTCAGCCGTCTCCTGCTTACCCTTCTTGACGACTTCCGGTTCAGCCGGAGCTGCAGCCGCAGCAGCCGCTTCCGCCTCAGGCGTCGCAACAACCTCTTCCTTGATGGCAACAATGTGCGCGACTGTGCTGTTCTCGTCGGTAAGGAACTTCAGCTTGCCGCCATGCGGAAGGTCAGAGACGCGCAGCACATCGCCGAAAGCCAGTTCGGAAACATCGATGTCGATGTGGCCGGGGATGTCGGTTGGAAGGCACTCGATTTCGACTTCGCGGAGCACCTGGTCGAGGATGCCGCCCTGCGTCTTGACGCCGACGGGGATACCCACTAGCTGGATCGGCACTTCGACGCGGATGACCTTGTCGAGCGCGATGCGCTTCATGTCAATATGCATCAACGAGCCCTTGATCGGCTCATACTGCCAGTCGACAATCATGGCCTTTGCCCTGGCATCGCCAATCTCGAGATCGAAGATCGAGTTATGGCCGGACTCCGAGTGCAGGATACGGAGAATCTGTTTCGGATCAACTTCGACGGCGACTGACGGCTCCTGCGCGCCGTAGACGACGGCGGGAATCCTGCCGCTGACGCGCACGCGGCGTGCTGCGTTCTTGTTGAACTTGCCCTCGCGGGGTGTTGCTGCTACCACTTCCTGAGTAATCATTCTGTCCTTTTCCTTCGGGCACGGAATCGGCTCCGCTCCCTTTGCCTGGCGACCAAGCTGGCTTAATCGCGAACTGATGAAACAGACTCGGTCAGCT
>NZ_DASQIX010000105.1:0-38248 GCF_035631355.1 Alloacidobacterium sp. | reverse complement strand
TTCGCGGTGCGCGCCGCCGGGCCGGAATCCTCCCTCGACAATGCGTCCGTCGAGCACCAGCGCGTGCAGCGTTTTTTCTATCTCTGACTCAGGCAGACCAAATCGATGAGAGACATCCTGCAAGGTGAATGGGCCGTGGGTGCGCGCGTAACGACGGACCAGCTCAAGCATGGGTGAAGCCGCGGGTTCGAGCAGTTGTTTCGGAAGTCCGGGCGGGAGTGAAATGCCGAGCGCATCGCGATAGCGGGCCACGTCCTCGACTGCAATCAGACGCTTCTCGCCGGCTACTTTGATCGCGATCAGGCGCTTCGCCCGCAGCAGGCCATCCAGCGATGAAAGCAGGTCCTGCGAAATGAGGCGTTGCGATATTTCTTTTCGCGAAAGATCGCCGAGGCGCAGCAGCAGGTCGTGAATCGCATCAGCGGAACGCGCGCGGTAAATTTCGCCGAGCATCTGGAGTTGCTCTTCCACTTCGGCAATGGCATCAGCGTCCAACAGCTCGCGCAGGTCAGCTTCGCCTAGCAGGTCCTGCAACTGCTCCTGGTCGATGGACAGGGCCTGTGCGCGACGCTCTGCCAGCGGCGCGTCGCCGTCATAGATGTAGTTTGCGACGTAACTGAAGAGCAGCGATGAAGCAAACGGCGAAGGCGAGCGCGAGTCGGTGGTATGCACGTTGATTTCCCCGGTTTTGACTGCGCGCAGGATTTCGAGAAACGCGGGCATGTCGAAGACGTCGCGCACGCACTCGCGGTATGCCTCCAGCAGCATGGGAAATGATGGATAACGCGCGGCGACGGAGAGCAGATCGTGCGCGCGTTTGCGTTGCTGCCATAGCGGCGCACGGCCTCGGACACGGCGGCGCGGCAGCAGCAATGCCCGCGCTGCGCTCTCGCGAAACTTTGCCGCGAACAAAGAAGTGGCGCCAAGCTGGCGTAGAACAAAATCCGACGCTTCGGCCGGATGGGGCAGGAGCAAGTCGGCACCCGGCGGGGATTCGGTATCCGGGAAACGCAAAACGAATCCATCGTCTGACCACATCGTTTCCGCTTCTGCCATTCCTGAGGCGCGAAGCTTTCCGTTGATGGCCATGGCCCAAGGCGCATGAACGCGGTTGCCGAACGGCGTAAGCACACAGATGCGCCAGTCACCAAGTTCATCGCGAACGCGCTCAATCACTATGGTCCGGTCGTCGGGAACTGCGGTGGTCGCGGTCTCCTGATCGGTGAGGAACCGAATGAGATTTTCCGCAGCCGCTGGATCGAGATCGTGTTCGCGAACGAGGCGGCTGAGAGCAGCGTTCTTCGGCATCTCGCGCAATTCGCGGACGAGCTTGCCGATGCGCTTGCCGAATTCAAGAGGTCGGCCCGCGGTGTCTCCGTGCCAGAAAGGCATCTTGCCCGGCTCGCCGGGAGCGGGCGAGACCAGCACGCGATCATGCGTGATCTCGTCGATGCGCCAGGTGGATGCTCCGAGGACAAATGTCTCGCCAGTGCGGCTCTCGAAGACCATCTCTTCGTCGAGTTCGCCCACGCGCACCGGCTTGCCTTCTTTTCCGGAGAGGAAGACACCGTAAAGTCCGCGATCGGGAATTGTGCCGCCATTGAGGATAGCGAGACTCTTTGCGCCTTCGCGCGGTGTGATGATGTTGTGGACGCGGTCCCAGGTAATGCGCGGACGAAGCTCGGCGAACTCGTCTGATGGATAGCGTCCTGCAAGAAGATCGAGCACGCCTTCAAACGCGCCACGGCCAAGCGAGGCAAAGGGAGCTGCGCTGGTGACGATCCGGTGCAGATCGGACGTCGAGATTTCGGCATTGACAGGCGGCTGACCTTTTTTGCGCATGACGGACGTTCGTGGCGGCTGCGCGACCGTGGCGACAATCTGCTGTGCGAGTACGTCGAGCGGGTTTCGCAAATAGCGCGTCGATTCGACCAGGCCTTCGTGCATGGCGCGCGTGACGGCGGCGCAGGCAACGAGATCCGCGCGGTACTTAGGGAAAATCATGCCTTCACTGGCAGCGCCTACCTGATGGCCTGCGCGTCCGATGCGCTGCATGCCCGCGGCGACGGATGGTGGGGCTTCGACCTGAACGACGAGGTCGATTGCGCCCATATCGATGCCGAGTTCGAGCGTTGAAGTGGCAACGAGCGCTTTGATGTTCCCCGCCTTCAACTGCTCTTCAATTTCCAGGCGTTGTGACGCGGCCAGCGACCCATGGTGGGCCCGCGCGATTGGCTCATTGGCTAATTCATTCAAGGCCCCGGCGAGTCGCTCGGCAATGCGGCGATTATTGACAAAGATTAGTGTTGATCGGCGCTCACGGACGATTTCGAGCAAGCGCGGATGAATCGCGCTCCATATAGATGTTCGCTTCGGCCCTTGCGTGGCTGCGTCATCCTGCTTCTCCGGGCGGCCAATACGGGCCATGTCCTCGACCGGGACTTCAATGCGAAGCTCAAGCTTTTTCGGCTGGCTTGCATTGACGATTGTCACCGGGCGGAATCGCGGAGCACCGTCTTTGCCTGCTGATTCGTCATCAGATGTCCACTCTTTTTCAAGCGCTGTGAGGCTATCGCCATTGCGATTTTTATGCGTCGCCTTTGCCTCGCAGCCCGCAAGAAAATGCGCCACTTCTTCAAGCGGGCGCTGCGTGGCAGAGAGGCCGATGCGCTGGATGCGTTTTTCGGTGATGGCTTCAAGGCGCTCCAGGCTGAGCGCGAGATGAGCTCCGCGCTTGGTGGGCACCAGCGCGTGGATCTCATCGACGATGACAGTATCGACTGTACGCAGAGATGCCGCAGATTCAGAAGTGAGGAGCAAGTACAGCGATTCCGGCGTGGTGATGAGAATTTCAGCCGGATGGCGGCGAAAGCGGCTGCGCTCTTTCTGTGGCGTGTCGCCTGTGCGAACGCTGATTGCGGGCTCGTGGACTGTTACGCCACGTTCACGCGCCATGCCAGCGATTTCCGCAAGCGGCAGGCGCAAATTGCGTTCCACATCGACGGCGAGGGCTTTGAGTGGGCTGATGTAGACAACACGGCAGCCTTCTGTTTCCAATTGGCCGCTCTCAAACATGAGCCGGTTGAGGCACCAGAGGAAGGCGGTCAGCGTTTTCCCTGTCCCCGTCGGCGCGAGGATGAGCGTGCTCTCTTCGCGCGCAATCGCGGGCCAGCCGAGACGCTGCGGCGCAGTGGGTTGATCAAAGGCCGCGCGAAACCACTCCGCTGTAACGAGGTGAAAGAGACTCAGAACGGAACCAGAACCTACATCATCTGTCACGCTCTTCTTTGATTGATGCTTCGCCACGGGACAGCCTCAGCCAGCAGGATACCTGCATGTTGATTCTGATGTTCTATCGCGGCGTGTAGTAGCAGACCTTGCCGTCGAGCACGGGCTGCCAGAGATCGGGGCATACCGACTGCTCGCTTGATCCCAGGAGGAGAAATCCATCCGGCTGAAGAGCGGCGTGGACGTTTTGCAGGATACGTTTCTGCGTCTCCTGAGGAAAATAGTAGAGGACGTTGCGCATCAGGATGCCGTCGAAACGGTCGAACATCGGCAGCGTTTGCGCGAGATTGCGCTGCTGAAATCGGCACAAGGCGCGAAGTTCCGGCGCGATTTCCCACTCTTCGCCATCGCGGGTGAAATATTTCAACAGCAGGCGCGCGGGCAGGCCGCGATTCACTTCCATGCGTGGATAGCGCCCTGCGTGCGCCCTCCGGACCATCTCCGCATTGATGTCAGTGCCGATAATCTCGACGGACCTGTCAGCGATTTGCGGAAAGTGGCAGCGAATAACCATTGCGAGCGAATAGGCTTCCTGCCCGCTGGAGGAGGCGGCGCTCCAGAAACGAAGCGTATGATGGCCACCGCATTTTTCGATCAATTGCGGGAGGAGCTTTTGGCGGAGCAGCTCGAAGGCCGCCAGGTCGCGAAAAAAGCTGGTTTCGTTGATGGTCATTGCTTCGACCACAGCCTGCTCGAGAACAGGATCGGCGGACAGCCTGAGTTTGCTCACCAACTCATCGAGTCCTGTCATGTTGTGAGATTGCATTAGCCGATACAACCGCGCCTCGAAGAGGTCATCACGCGACGGGTCGAGGATGTTCTCCGAACGGCTGAGGATGAACTCTCTGAGAAAGGTGTAATCGCTTGCAGTCGCGGGCATGACGAATTCACCCTTTCAGCGCAAAGGCGGCGGAATGTGAAGAGGCGGAGCAGAGACGCATCAGTTCACCCGCGATTGCGGGAAGCGGAAGAATGCGGTGCGCAAGTCCAGCTTCGGCAACGACTCCGGGCATGCCCCATACCGCGCTGGTGGAGCTGTCCTGGACGATAACTTTTCCTCCTGCGTCGCGAATCGACTTGCAGCCTTCGAGGCCGTCGGAGCCCATGCCGGTCAACACGACGCCAATGACTGCATCGCCATAGGCATCGGCGGCGGAGCGAAACAGAGTATCGACCGAGGGGCGGCAATAGTGCTCGGGAGGCGCCTGCGAGAGGCGGAACATACGCCCCTGGCTAAATGGCCGCCGGGCGAATTCCAAGTGCCAGTCACCGCGGGCAATGGAGACCGTACCCGGCTCGGGAAGCATTGCGGGCGCGGCTTCGCGCACGGTCAGTGAGCATTCGCGGTCCAGCCTTTCCGCCAGCAGTGCAGTGAAAAGCTGAGGCATGTGTTGCACAATGACAATCGGAACGGGAAAGTGTTTCGGCAGCTTCGGCAACAAAATCTGAAGCGCAGCAGGGCCTCCGGTGGACACGCCGATGACGACCATCTCCGGCTGCTTCGCATGCAAAAGATCGCCTGCATTGGATGTGTTTGCACGAGCAGTGCCGGCCTGCGGCGCCGGAAACAACGCCTTGATGCGCGGGAGCAGGTCGCGCGTCAGCGTGGCGACAGCATCGGCTGCGCCGTTCTGCGCCGTCGGCTTGGTGACATAGTCGGTTGCGCCGCGTCCCAGAGCTTCAAGCGTGATGGCAGCGCCGCGCCGGGTTAGCGTGCTGCACATGATCACCTTTGGCCTGCAGCGCCGCGAACGCAGTTCAACCAGAACTTCAAGGCCGTTCATGCGCGGCATTTCAATGTCCAGAAGAACAACGTCCGGCTTGAGGTGGTCCATCGCGTCGAGGGCCGCCGCGCCGTCCGTCGCCATACCGGCCAATTCGATGGCTGGATCGGAGGCGAGCACCATGCGCAGTAGGCTGCGCATAACGAGGGAGTCGTCCACTACTAGTGCACGAATGGGTTTTGGCATTGGCTGACCTACGCGACGCCAATCATCTGGAGCTTGCCGGTCAGTACGTCAGCGCCAAATGGCTTCATGAGGTATTCGTCGGCTCCTGCCTCAAGCGCCTGCTCAATCAGCGCGTGGTCGGCTTCAGTAGTCACCATCATGATCTTCATCGAATCCATTTCCGCAGTGCGCCGCATCGCCCTGACGCACTCCAGCCCGCCCATAACCGGCATATTGACGTCGATGAGGGCAAAGTCACAGGGGCCGCGGTCTTTGAGCACAGCGAGTGCCTCCTGCCCGTTTTCCGCCTCCAGGCATTCAAAGCGCTGCCTTTCCAGCAGCAGCCGCACATAGCTTCGGATCGAGCGCGAATCATCGACGATCAGAGCGCGCTTGCTCATGAACTGGCCGCTTCCGCCAGACGTACGGGGTCAAGGCGCTGGGGATCAAGCACTACCAGAAGCGCATTGCTGAGTTTGTAAGTTCCATTGAAGAGCGCCTTGCGGCGGTCGTCTAGGGTCGAGGGATTGCCTTCAAAGTCAGCCGGCTGCACGGTCATCACTTCCCCGACCTCGTCAACCAGCAGTCCGAAATATCCGTCTGCTCCTTCAAAAACGAGAATGTCCTCGGACGCGTCGTGAGCGGGCATGTCCAGCAGCCTGCGCAATGAAATCGCCGTCAGCACTTCGCCGCGATAATGCACCAGTCCGCCAATATAGATGGGCGCCAGCGGCACAGGCTGTTTCGCGGTCTTTCCCAGAATTTCAAGAATACGCGTGACGGGAATACCATAAAACGTTTGCCCCACACGGACCGAGCACATTTCTATGCCTTCATCCTGCGCGGCGGTCTGCAACATCAGCGATGACATCATGCGGACGCCCCCATAACCCGGTCCGCTTCCCATGTCTCCCTGACTTCACCAAGCTGGCGCGCGCCGGGCAGCGCCGGTATTTTGCGAAGATTCACCAGGCTTGTCACCTTGTCTTTTAAAAGCACGGCATCTTCCGTGGCCGCATGAGTGCCGGCTTCGGTCAATGAATCACCCGGCGCAACGTCGAGTACTTGTTCAACAGCGACGCCCACATGACGCTCTCCATCATGGCAGACGACAATAGTCATTTCTGTTTCGGGCGAGGCGG
Organism: Alloacidobacterium sp.; assembly: GCF_035631355.1. Taxonomy (NCBI): domain Bacteria; kingdom Pseudomonadati; phylum Acidobacteriota; class Terriglobia; order Terriglobales; family Acidobacteriaceae; genus Alloacidobacterium; species Alloacidobacterium sp. The sequence goes on along the minus strand of NZ_DASQIX010000105.1, from coordinate 31,869 downwards.
CCGTAGCGCCGGTCTTGTCATTCAGTGGCAGCAGCGTATCTGCAAAGCGGAGAACGGTCATCCCGTTCAGCCGCTCCATCTTCGATCGCGGAATGCGTTCGATGCGCAGCACGCTGTCGAGCGGCACGGCTGCAGGCTCGCCCGCCGACTGCATCAGCAGATATTCCGTCGAGACCTCCGCCGTGTTTGCCTCCTGAGCCTGCGGGGCATCATCTTCGAGCGCCATGCCAATGTTCGACTGCGCGGCGATGGCCCCGGGATCCAGAATCAGCGCCATTTCGCCATTGCCGAGCACAGTCGCGCCTGAGAACAGGCCAATTCGCTTGAGAACGGAAGACAAGGGCTTTACGACGATCTCTTCCGGGTCCGCCAAACCATCAACCACCAGACCGTAACGACGGCCTTCCGCATTGAGAACGGCGATGTAGGCCCCGGATGGCTTTTCCATCTGCTCATATTGCTTGAGGAGAGCATCGAGAAAGACCAGCGGCAGAAGCTTGCCGCGAAGCCGGTAAAGCGCGGCCCCTTCGATCCTTTCCACCTGTGCCGCGACCTGTTCGGGCGATAGATGCACCAGTTCCGAAAGCGCACCCTGCGGCACGGCGAAGCTCTGGCCATTGCTGTGGACAATGAGTGCGGGCACAATGGCGAGAGTCAGCGGGATGCGCAGCCGGAGCGTAGTTCCTTTGCCCGGTCGGCTGTCAATTTCCACCCGGCCGCCAATTTTTTCGACGTTCGTGCGGACAACATCCATGCCCACGCCGCGTCCAGAAACATTTGTGATCGCCTCGGCAGTCGAGAATCCAGGCAAAAAAATCAACTGCATCAGTTCGCGCTCGGAAAGCTGTGCGGTACGCTCGCGCGTAATCAGCTTGCGCTCGATGGCCTTGTCGCGGATGCGCTCGACTTTCAGCCCGCCGCCGTCATCGCAGACCTCGATAACAACATGGCTACCCTCCTGATAAGCCCGCAGCTTCAGAATGCCTTCAGCGTCCTTGCCTGCGGCCTCGCGCGCGTGCGGCAATTCAATGCCGTGATCGACGGCATTGCGCACAGAATGGGTCAGCGGGTCCTTGATGGCTTCGAGCAGGCTTTTATCGAGTTCTGTTTCCTGGCCTTCCATGACCAGTCTGACGCGCTTGCTCAACTGCTGCGCCAGATCGCGCACCATGCGCGGAAATTTCGAGAAGACGTGGCTTACCGGCTGCATGCGCGCCTTCATCACCGCTTCACGCAGATCCGCTGTTACCATATCCAGCCTGCGCGACAGCACGGCCAGACCGGCGGCGGCGCTGACCGTCTGGAGAATCTGGTTCCTGGTAAGCACCAGCTCGCCGACAAGATTCATCATGCGGTTCAGCAGGCCCACGTCAACCCGCAGCGTCGATTCCGCGGCGTTGACCATCGCGCGCGGCTGCGCGACCAGTGGTTCGGATTGATAGACCTCGATGGCCCTGATTCCTTCCTGCGGCTTTGCCATTTGCGCTTCAGCGAGCGGCGCTATCGCCTTCGGCTTGCGCGCGCGCCTCTTTTTCGGCGGCGATTGCGGAGGACCGCCGCCGGAAGGATCGGGAGTTACTGCGTCGTTTTGCTGTAGCGCGTGCAGACGCTGAATCATGGCGGCGTCATCGCTTTCGCCTTCCTGCCCGGAGCTTTCGATTTGGCCGAGTATTTCGCGCAGAATATCGAGCAGCGACAACAGCCCGCTGATGATGCCGGCATTCGCGAGCAGCTTGCCGTCGCGCAGCAGCCCGAGCAGGTTTTCTCCGGCATGGGCCAGTGATTCAAGACGCGAAAATCCCAGAAAACCGGTGGTCCCCTTTATGGTGTGCACTGTGCGGAATATCTCAGCGAGAAGCTCGTGGCCTTCGGGGTGTTCTTCAAGCTCGGTCAGGCACCGCTCCATGCGGTCTAGCCCTTCCTGGCTTTCAATCAGAAACTCTCGCGTCAGCTCGTCCACAGCTTAACTATCGGGTCGGGAATCGGAAACTTGAGCTGACCTTGCGGTCTGCCTCTCATTCACAGTAGCCTCGGAAAGATGGCAAACCTGAGCCCGGATATTTTCTTGAAGCTGCACACTGCGGCAGAGTCGGCAGCGGGAAAATCCTATGCGCCTTACTCCGGATTTCGCGTTGGGGCCGCGCTGTTTTTTGATGACGGCATCGTGACCGCGGGCTGCAATGTAGAAAATGTGTCCTACAGTCTCACGATCTGCGCAGAACGAACGGCGCTAGTGCGGGCCATCGCCGAAAACGGCAGCGCGCGCAAGATTGTCGCCATCGCAGTTATAAATTTGAACAAAGCCGCAAGTCCTCCTTGTGGAGCGTGTCTGCAAATGTTGAGCGAGTTCGTAGCGCCTGACGCCGTGATCTGTTTTCCAACGGATTCGGGCATGGTGGAGAAGCAATTCCGCGAGCTGCTTCCCTTCGCCTTTACAGACTGGAAAACGGATGACGATGCACGCGGTTGATTTGATCCGGAAAAAACGCGATGGTGAAGAGTTTACGCCGGAGGAGATCCGTTTTCTCGTCCGGGGTGCCGCGATGGAAACCATTCCGGAAGAACAACTGGCGGCGTGGCTGATGGCCGCATTCCTGCGCGGGCTGAGTCTCGCGGAAGTGGACGCGCTGACAACGGCGATGAAGCTGTCAGGTGAGGTCTTCGACCCCGCGCCTTTGGGCCGATTTGCCGTAGACAAGCATTCGACCGGCGGGGTGGGCGACAAGACTTCGCTGCTCGTTGCTCCGATTGCGGCTGCAGCAGGGCTGGTTGTTCCCATGATTAGCGGGCGTGCTCTGGGCCATACCGGCGGCACTCTGGATAAGCTTGAGTGCATTCCGGGCTACCGGACTCAGTTGTCCTTGCGCGAAATGGAGCAGGTGCTGGCGAAGGTTGGAGCGAGCATTGTCGGACAAACGAAAAGCCTGGTTCCGGCGGACCGCGTACTTTACGCGTTGCGCGACCGGACTTCCACAGTGGAGAGCCCCTACCTGATCTGCGCGTCGATTATGAGTAAAAAGCTCGCGGCCGGATTGAACGGGCTGGTGCTCGATGTAAAAACGGGATCAGGCGCTTTTCTGCGGCGAAAAGAAGACGCGCTTTTCCTGGCTGCGCTGATGGTCGAAACCGGAGAGCGTGCAGGTACCCGCACAGCCGCTCTGCTGACAAATATGGAGCAGCCGCTCGGACGCTTTGCCGGCAACTGGGTTGAGGTGCAGGAATCGCTCGATCTGCTGAGTGGCAGGCGGCATCCTCTGAATGAAGACTTGCGCGAGGTTTCGCTCGCCCTTGCGGGATGGATGATTTTTCTCGGCGACGCGGCGAAGACGGCGGCGGCAGGCCGTCAGCGAGCAGAGGACATCTTAGAGTCCGGACAAGCACTAAGAATTTTTACGGACATGGTCGAGGCGCAGGGCGGCGATACGTCAGTGTTTGCCGAACCGGAGAAATTTCATCGACCCGCTGTCCGTCGCGATTTTCTTGCCGACCGGTCGGGCTATCTAGCGCATGTCGATTGCACACTAGTAGGCTGGGCAGTGCAGCGACTCGGTGCAGGACGCGAGCGGGCAGGGGACCCAGTCTTCGCGCACGCTGGACTGGAGATGCATGCCAAGTTAGGCGACAAGGTTAAGGTCGGCAAACCGCTGTGTACTCTATATGCCGACTTTGATGGGAGGTTGACTGAACCGGAGATACTGTTGCGGCTGGCATTGGTTATTGCAGATGAACCTACGCCCGCCGAGCCGCTCATTCAGGACATCATTACCGCGAGCAACAGAAAACAGTACCTCGAAGCCGCGCGTCACCCATAGGATGGAAGGGACAGGAGAACGATTTGGGGCGATTCACCGGGGTACTTGGACTGCTGACCATGCTGGCGTTGGCTTGGATTTTCTCCACCAACCGCAAAGCGATTCGCTGGCGCACAGTGATCTGGGGCCTCGGCCTTCAGATACTCTTCGCGTTTATCGTGCTGGATTTTTCCTGGGGACAAAAGGTGCTGGCAGTTGCCGGAAACGCCGTCACGAAGCTTTTGTCGTATTCGTTCGTCGGCTCCACTTTTGATTTTGGCGAGCTGGGCAAGCAGCACTCCTCTTTCGGCAGCATCTTTGTATTTCAGGTCCTGCCGACAATCATCTTCATCTCGGCTTTTTTCGCCGTGCTGTATCACCTGGGCATTATGCAGTTGCTCATTCGCGGCTTTGCGCGGCTTATGCAGCTTACCCTTCGCGTGAGCGGCGCGGAGAGCCTGAACGTTGCCGCCAGCATCTTCATGGGGCAGACGGAAGCGCCGCTGACGATCCGTCCATTTCTGCCGGACGCGACCCACTCCGAGATGATGACCATTATGACCAGCGGCATGGCGCACGTTTCCGGCGGCATTATGGCGGCTTACATTTTGTATGGAATCGAAGCGCAGCATCTGCTGGCAGCCGTAATTATGACCGCTCCAGGCACGATCCTTCTTTCAAAGATGCTCGTGCCGGAAACCGGGACGCCGGCAACCGAAGGCGTGGTACACATGCCGGAAGACGCTGAACACAAGGAAGAAAATCTGCTGGGCGCCATCACTCGCGGAACGATTGACGGGGGCCGTCTCGCTTTGAACGTCGCCATCATGCTCATTTCGTTTCTGGCGCTGATTGCGCTGTGCGACGGAATTCTGGGCGGCATACACAACTGGCTCAGCCCTCACCATATTCCGTTTCCGGCGAAGCTGGACGTGATTCTTGGAGTGCTGTTCGCGCCTATTGCGTGGCTGATTGGCGTTCCCTGGCATGACGTGCGGCTTGTTGGAAACCTGCTGGGAACGCGCATGGTGCTGAATGAAGTGGTGGCGTATTCCATTCTCGGCGCGCAGAAGTCGATGATGGATTTCCGCTCGTTCACCATCGCTACATTCGCGCTGTGCGGCTTTGCCAACCTGAGTTCCATCGGCATTCAGATTGGCGGCATTGGCGCCCTGGCGCCGAATCGCCGTAATGACCTGGCGCGGCTGGGCCTGCGCGCCATGCTTGCTGGGACAATGGCGAACCTGATGTCCGCCTCGATTGTCGGCATCCTGATGCGGTAAAAAGATAAAGAGACGTGAGTAAAGATATTTCCTTGTTTGAACAAGCTACCGCGGCTGTCGCCCATATTCGTGCCAGATCTAGCATGAAGCCAGCCATCGGCATCATTTTAGGATCGGGGCTCGGCGCTTTCGCCGACCAGATTGCCGACGCGGTTGCCATTCCCTTTGCCGAGATCCCTAACTTCCCGAAATCGACTGTCCCGGGCCACAGCGGACGCCTGGTGATGGGCACACTGGAAGGCGTGCCGGTTGCGGTGATGCAGGGACGTGTCCACGCGTATGAAGGCTACCCACCGGAAGAGGTGACGTTCCCTGTGCGCGTGCTTGGACTGCTCGGCGTGAAAACGCTGCTCGTGACTAACGCTGCTGGGGGAATCCGTCCAGGGCTGAAGCAAGGTGAGCTTGTGCTGATTTCCGATCACATCAACTTCACTGGATTCAATCCGGTCGTGGGTGAAAATGACGAGCGCTTCGGCCCGCGCTTCTTCGATATGTCCGAGGCTTATTCCAAGCGGCTTCGTATGCTGACGCAACGAACTGCAAAGGACCAGAATTATGAAATTTCTGAAGGCGTTTACCTTTGCGTGCTGGGACCCAGCTTTGAAACTCCCGCCGAGATTCGCGCCTTCCATGCGCTTGGGGCCGATTTGGTCGGCATGTCCACCGTGCAGGAAGTGATTGTCGCGCGGCATATGGGGCTGGAGGTGCTCGGCATCTCATGCGTAACAAATCTTGCCGCAGGTATTCAGGCCGAGCCGTTGAGCCATGAAGAGGTCATGGAAACAGGGCGGCGCGTCGCAGACAGGTTCACGCAGTTGCTTGCCGCGCTGGTTCCTGCGATTGACAAGGAAACCATCTGCGCATGAATGGAGCGAATCGCGGTCCAGTCATCATTGGTATCGCCGGCTGTTCCGGCTCAGGAAAAACGTCTCTGGCGCAGGAGCTTGCCCGCGAGTTGGAAGGTACTCATTTCCATCTCGATCACTATTACCGCGATCTTGGCCATCTGAGCCATGAAGAACGATATCGCGTTAACTTTGATCATCCCGACGCGCTTGAATCCGATCTGCTCGTCGCGCACATCCGCCAGCTTGCCTCCGGACGCAGCATTGCCCGCCCGCGGTATGATTTCGCCACCCACACTCGCATTCCCAGCTCAACCGTGACCGTTTATGAGCCGCATTTCCTGCTGGTCGATGGAATCCTGGCCCTGCACTATGAGGCCCTGCGGCGGCTCTACGATCTCAGCGTCTATGTCGATAGCGTGGATGAAATCTGCTATCAGCGCCGTCTTGCGCGCGACGTGCAGCAACGCGGACGCACCCCGGAATCTGTTGCAAAACACTATGCGGAAACCGTCCGCCCCATGGCGGAGCAATTCGTGCGGCCATCTGCGCAATACGCCGATCTTGTTGTTGACGGCACGTCATCGTTCGACTGGTCAGTGGAGCAGGTGCTCGGCCTGCTTAGACAGAAACATCTTCTCGCGCCGCATGGCATGTATGCGCTGGATGGGTTTATCGGGCACTCATGATTAGTCATAATGACGTTCGGGCACGGGCTTCGCGCTCTCCAGCCAAGCCGAATAAATCAAATCGCGCAACATGCTCGCGCCCGCGGCCAGCCGCTCTGCCGTGAATTGCTTTGCCTCCGGCGTTCCCGCGCCTTCGAATCCATGGGCCTTCTCTAATTGATAAACGCGCTCGACGAGAGTGTTTGAGTGGCGCAGATAAGCCATGTAGTCGTCGAACTCATCGCCAACAGGATGCAGCGGCGCCACCAGCGGCTTTACGTCGGATTCCTTGATGTTGGCGGCCACATAGGCCGTCTCAAATTGCGAATGGATCTTGTGGTCGGTTGTATACCCGTTGGGATTCTCTTTGTTTACCCAGCCGTTATAGTTCACGGTTGTGTGCAGCGGCTGCGCGCCGTCGCCAACATAATGGCCCAGCCATCCGGCATAGAACAAGATGGCTGCCTCGACGGGATTCGTGTCCTGGTGTTTCGCGCTCAGTTCACGATAGGCGCGCATGGCTGACTTGAGCCGCTCCCACACCTCGTTGGTGATGTAGGGCTGAAAACCAATGTGGTCCGGCTGCAGGTCGCGCGCCTGCACAGGATGCGTAAGGCTTGCTGCATAGGCAGCAGCGATGAACGCGTAGCGACGGTGCGGAAGCGGCTGGATCACGTCCGCCAATTCGAGGTCCATGAAATGGTCAGGGGCTTGCACCGCGTTCAGTTCAGGTTCGCCGAGACCGCGCCAGCGGTCCGGCTCAGGGCCAAGGTATTCTATTTCGTTGATGGCGGCCTGTGTGCGCATGAACGCGGGCATGTCCGCAGGCAGATTTTCAGCCGCCAGCTTATTGACCAGGCTGTGACCTGCATTGCCCCATCCAAATGAAGGGGGCACAGTAAACAATGGCAGAAGTGCAGTAACGGCAATTCGGCGCAATAACAGGCAGACAGTCGGTTTCATCACTGGCGAGTATACAGAGTGGCACTGTTACTCGTAGCGGATGGCTTCTATGGGCTCGATGTGAGCTGCATGGAGAGCCGGCAGCAGCGAAGCGATACAGGCAATAGCGCCCAGCGCGGCGACCGACAGCAGCATGACAGGCAAATCATGCGACGATGTATTGTAGAGCAGCGTCGTCAGTGCGCGTGAGGCCAGCAACGCAACTCCCATGCCAGCAAGTGAGCCGATAACTGCGACTATTGCATTTTCGCGGAAGACCAGCCAGACCACCTGCTTGCGCTGCGCTCCCAAAGCCATGCGGATGCCGATCTCGCTGGTGCGGCGCGATGTGGAATAGGCAAGTGTGCCGTATAGGCCAATCGCTGTAACCAAGAGCGCACAAATCGCGAAAAAGACAGCGAGCATGACAATCATCCGCATCGAACTGATGGCCTCATTGATCTGCCGGTCCATGGTGAGGAAGTTTGGTTCTGGGGCGCCTGGAGCGAGTCGCACTGTAAGATTGCGAATGGCGTCGATCGCCGGGCCCGGCTTTCCGCTGATGCGCAAAACAAACGTATAGACAGGTGTCTTGAGGTCATCCTGCGTCAAAGGTTTATAGACCATCGGGCGAACCGCCTCGCGCAAATCAGCATATTTCGTGTTTCCCACGACTCCGATGACCTCGTATGTCTTCGCATTTTTTCCGTCAGAATCGCGAATCTGCTGGCCGACTGGGTCGGCGATCGGAAAGAAGTACTGGGCTGCAGCCTGATTCAGAACAACTTTCAGCGGTGTTACATACGTATCCGCCCAGGCAAAGTCCCGGCCTGTGAGCAGAGGAATGCGCATAGTCTGGAAATAATCCGGCGCAATGCTGCTTGCATAGAGAGTTTGTTTTTTACTGTTTGAGTACCAGTCGTCCCAAGATGTACTGCCGGAGAACGGTGTTGGCATGGCATAAGTCACGTTGCCTACGCCCGGGATGCGCGCTGCCTCATCTGCGAACTCACGGTAGAACTGCAATACGGCAGGCGCCTTCCATGACTGCTTGGTAATATCGAGGTCCACCAGCAGGAGTCCGTGGCCATCGAAGCCCAGGCCAGTGCGATACACGCGCATCAGGCTTGTCCCCAGCAGACCGGCGCCAATCACGACAATCAGCGTGAGAGCGACTTCAGCAGTCAACATCAGATTTCCAAGAAGGCGCTGGCTACGGGCCCTGCGAAGGTTCTGGGCACCCTGCCGCATCTGTGTTTGCACGCTGCCGAAAGAAGCGTGCAGGGCCGGCACAAGACCGATAACCAGCGTGCACAAAACTCCAATGCCCGCGGCAAACAATAGGACGCGGATATCCACGCTCGTATCCAAATCGCTGTAGTTGTTTGTGATGAAAAACGAGAGAAAGCGAGCAGTGAGGGGGGCCACAGCGAACCCCGCCAGCGTTCCGGTAAACGAAAGCAGCACCGATTCCACGAGTAACTGCTGGATGACCCTGCGCCGCGTGGCCCCAATGGCCAATCGCGTAGCAATCTCGCGCTCGCGGGCCGCGGCACGGGCCAAAAGCAGGCTGGCAAGGTTCAGACATGCCAGCAGCAGGACGGCACCGCACAATACAAACACAACCAACAGTGGGTAGCGGAAGTCCTTGCGCAGAAAAGAGTACCCTGTCGATCCAGATTCGGCTGATAGATAGAGCTGTTCTTGCGTCTTGTAATCAATGCGGAACTGTGAGTCAGGGATCGCTTCCTGCACGAGCGGGCCTGAGATGGCCCGCAGCGCGGCGTTCGTTTGCGCCACGGACATGCCGGGCTTTCTGCGCGCTGCCACGCGGAACCACCATGAATGGTAACCACTGGCGGTATTGTTAAAAGGCGCATCGACCAAGGGTTCGATTGCCAGAGCAGCATAGATTTGCGGGCGACTGGTAATTTCTGCCCCTATAAAAGATCGCGGCATGACCCCGACAACGGTGAAGGCGACGTTATCAAGAATGAGTTTGCTGCCGACTACATCAGGTGCGTGGTTGAACCACGTCTTCCAGAACTGGTCGCTGATGACGGCGGCAAGGCCGGACGTCGCGCCTCCGGGCTGATCGTCGGTGGCATTGAGATAGCGTCCCAGCTGGGGTGGAACGCCTAAGCCGGCAAAGAACTGCCCGCTGACCAGCGCGCCGCCATGAGATTCATTCCTGTTGCCATTGCGTACCTGAAATTCGTGGTTAGTAAAAGCAAAGACATCCTGAAAGACATCTGTGCGTTTTTCAAGCAGGCGGAAAACCGGAATACAGAAGGAATAGCCGAATCCGCTGGGTAGTTGCCGCAGGATAAGCAGCTCTTCCGCGTGCGGTACGGGTAAAGGGCGCAGCAGCAGGCCATTGACCAGACTGAAGACAGCGGCGTTGGTGCCGATGCCGAGAATGAGGGTGAGCAGAGCGACCGAGGTGAATCCCGGCGATTTGTGTAAAATCCGCGCGGCAAAGGAGAGGTCACGGAGTAGATTTTCGAGCCAGCGGAATTGCCAGAGTTCTGTGAGGCGCTCATGCCAGCGGTGGGCATCGCCGAAGCTCTGATGTACGCTTGCAGGGACGTTTTCGAGATCCCGGTCTTCGCGTTCGAACTTTTCACGCAGCATGGCTTGGTGGAAGGCCAGTTCATCAGCAAGGTCGCGCTGAAGGCGTCGCTTATTGAAGAGCGCCTTTGCTCGAAGTTCTATTTCATGCAGCCATTCAGGCATGTGACCTCCTAAGCCTGTTGCATGACAAACGCCACCGCCGCTGAGAGCCTTGCCCAGCGTTGCGACTCGCTCGTCAGCTTCTTCTTTCCCTCAGCCGTCAATTGGTAGAACTTTGCGCGGCGATTGTTTTCCGAGGCCCCCCATTTAGCTGACAGCAGACCACGAAGCTCCAGACGGTGAAGCGCCGGGTATAGTGCACCCTCTTCCACGCGCAGTACTTGCTGTGACATCTGGTGGATCCACTCGGCTATGCCATAGCCGTGCATTGCGCCCCGCATCAGAGATTTCAGTATCAACATATCGAGCGTGCCCTGAATCAGGTCGCCGGATGTATCGCGAATGTTTTCCATAAACTATTTATGGGAAGCATAGACAGCGACAGATTTCCTGTCAAACGCGGAGTTTGGCCTCAGCGCATCGGCTGATTACACTGTTTCTTTGCAGTTGTTACTGAAAGCTGAGTAGAGATGGGTCTTTTCCTCAAAAAGAAGCTCAAGCAGGAACATAAGGTCATGATGCAGGCGGAGCGCGCCGCCGGTGCGCTTCTGCCTGAATATCATCGCGCCACGCCGGAGTGTCCGCATCCGGAGCGCTGGAGCATGTATGATTCGATGACCGCCGAAGTCGAGGTGCTGGAGTTTCTTCGCACTCTGGTCACGACCGTCAAGCCCGAGCTGGTGGTCGAGACGGGTGCGTTTCTCGGAGTCAGCACTTTGTGGATCGCAGAAGGATTAAAGCGGAATGGTTTCGGCAAGGTGATCAGCTGCGAACTTGATCCAGTGGTCTTCGCAAAAGCGAAGGAAAAGATCGTCACGTCTGAACTCTCGGAGTGGATTGAATTGCGGAATGAGTCGAGCCTGGAGATGAAGATTGACGGACAGATTGACATTCTTTTCAGCGACAGCGACATGCCGATCCGCGAGCCGGAGGTCAGGCGATTCCTGCCGCAGATAAATCCACAGGGGCTCATCCTGCTGCATGACGCCAGCTCGCACCTGAAAGTCGTCCGCGACGCCGCGCTCAGGATGGAATCTGAGGGACTGTTATCTGTTGTGCTGCTGCCTACGCCGCGAGGTTTTGTGGTGGCGCAGAAGCGCGAAGGACGGCGCTAAAAAGACGTATTTTCTTCGCCTTCAGTTCGCTGTTGCCAGCGCCGGAAATTAACACACATCGCCTGTAATGACGCGGGTTTTGTTGATATTCTGGAATGGCTATGCCTACGAAAAAGGAACTCCTCACCAACTCAATCCAGCACATCGATATCAAGCAGCATGACGTTGTCGCGCTGGTCGATGCCATGGAGCACATGGCCTACAGCTCCCGTGATCTCAACCGGGCGGCTTCGATTTACGAGCGGATGCTGCGCGACAAAGATTGCGGTGTCATTCTCTGCCTTGCCGGCTCGCTCATCAGCGCGGGGCTGAAGCAGATTTTTGTCGATTTGATCCGCAACAACATGGTGGATGCCGTGGTTTCGACCGGCGCGAATATTGTCGACCAGGACTTCTTCGAGGCCCTCGGCTTTAAGCATTGGATCGCCAATGACCTTCTCAAGCAGGGCACGGAAGATGCGATGCTGCGCGACCTGATGATCGACCGTATCTACGACACGCTCATTGACGAGGAAGAGCTTCGGTTCTGCGATGAGACCACGGAAAAGATTGCCAACTCGCTCGATCCGCGTCCTTACAGCTCGCGTGAATTCATCCGCGCCATGGGCGCTTATCTCGAAGCGAACGGCAAGACGCCGGACAAGGGCGGCGTCGATTCGATTGTCTATGCGGCCTACCAGAAAGATGTGCCGATCTTCTGTCCCGCCTTCAGTGACTGCTCGGCTGGGTTCGGCCTGGTGGCCCACCAGCACGCGCGTCAGGACAAGCCCAAAGTCTCGCTCGACTCGGCCAAAGATTTTTATGAATTGACGCAGCTCAAGATCGCCAATCCGACCACAGGCCTGCTGATGATCGGCGGCGGCGTTCCGAAGAATTTCGCGCAGGACATTGTGGTTGCCGCTGACGTTCTCGGTAACGAAGCACCCATGCACAAATACGCGATTCAAATCACGGTTGCCGACGTGCGCGACGGAGCGCTCTCTTCCAGCACGCTGAAGGAAGCAAGCTCATGGGGAAAAGTTGATACGACATTTGAGCAGATGGTCTACAGCGAGGCGACGATAGCATTGCCGCTCATCACCGGCTACGCCTATCACAAGAAAGCACACGCCGAACGACCAGAGCGTCGGTGGGCCCGCCTGTTGGAGCCGGTTACCGCGTAACCTCGAGTTAGCTTGAATTAGTTACTTCGGTTACTTCTGAGAAGCCGTCTGTTATTCCGGCGGCTTTCTTTATTGAATTAGGAGGTAGATTCTCTTTTTCTTTTCGAAAAATGAAGCTGCTCCCAAAATAATCTGGTTGGCCGTTTCAAGAATGGAGTACTATCTTTCTCGCCGAGATAAATGAAGCCTTCCCTCCCTTGTTTCACTTTCTCCGCGGAGTACTGCCATGTTGTTGATTGTTTCAACAGTTGCCACTCTCTATTTAGCCTGCTTTCTGTGGTTCAGATCGTTGTGCCGGGCCGCGATCCGCTCCTATGAGTCATCGGTTGAACGTTGTTGCACAACATCAAACCTGATTCCTTTTGAGCGTGGCCTCGAATTGCGCGTCAATAAGCAGTAGCGCGTAGTTCACAAAGCTCCTGTTCCCTTAGAAAACGTGATGCTCTTCGTCGAAGAGCAGCTTGCGCGCATCATCGGGCGTGGAGCCGGTTTCCGCTTCTGCCCGTAGACGGGCGACGGAAAGCCAGTTGTCCTTGTGCGGGCGCTCAGCAACCCAAGGCGGCAATGACATGCACAGATAATGGCTCAGGGCTTCGGAATACCCCTCGTATAGCTGACGCATTTGTCGCAGACGCGCGGGCGAGTGCGCGTCTCTGCAAAGATGGACACCTGATTGGCACATCTGGTCGTATACCAACTGGAACTGCTTTTCCGACAAGCGATCAGGCATCTCCTTTATCGGATCTAACGAGAATACCTGTGCCAAATCAACCAGAGCGTGCCGGGCCATGGCGAATGTCAATTGCGCCTGTCGAGCCGGTTGTTCCTGCACGCCGGAGATGAGCAGTGCACAGGTGTCCAGAATGGCGGTAAGTGCACTGAGCCAGCTCTGATGCGTGTGCTGAGAACGGAAGTAGCAGAGCAGCGGATAAGATATATGGCTTTCCAGCAATTCTGCTGACCAGCGTTCCCACTCTTCCAATAGAAGAACCAGCGCGGCGTTGCCACCATCGAAAGAATGGCGGCGCAACAACTCGACGGCGGTGGGAGGGGAGCCGGCACGCGCATCAAGCAGGGAGATACTTACCTCGCGCCGCGAAAATGCCGCGTAAAGCACCGGGAAATAGCCAATCACCATGGCCACAAAGCCCAGGCCCATTCCCGCTTCGAGTATGACGAGGTCGCGGATGATGTATTGGTGCGGCACCACATCGCCGAGACCAAGCGTAAAGAGAGTGGTTCCACTAACGTATATGTCGGAACGCAGACCCACGGTGCGCCCCAGCGGATCAGCGAATGGCGAACCAAGGGCGTAAAAGATAAGACTAAAGCCGAAGACCAGAGCACTGGCCCAGACGACAATCAGCAAAACAAGCGAGAGCGGACCATAAAAGCTCAGCATTGTCTCGCGTTTGCGCTCGCTTTTTACTCTGTTGGCAAACCATGACCAAGGTGTCCATGTGACGATGTAAAAGATGCGCGTGATGCGGAACCTGCCCGTTGCCCGGCGCGGCAGAATCACAGTCTGGAATGCATCCAGCAATGCGAAGAACAAACACGCGACCCCCACAATCAGAGTAAGAACATGCACAATGTTTCTCGCTTTCTGATGCGCTTAGAAGAGCAGGAATCGAAGCCCGCGTCAACGCCTTCAGGCTGTTCTACACTTGCAGCATGAATGAGATTGGCCGCCTGCTGGTGGGTATTGGGCTATTTTTGCTCTTGCTTGGCGGCCTTGTTTTGCTTCTCGGCAAGGCCGGAATCCCCCTTGGCCGACTGCCCGGGGACATAGCGTACCGCGGCAAGCACACTTCCTTTTATTTTCCGCTGGCCACCTGCATTTTGCTCAGCGTAGCGCTCTCGCTTGTCTTCTACCTGCTGTCGCGCTTTCGGCGATAGACTGGATCTTTGTGAATCACTCAGCATCAGAATCCGGTCCGCAACTGGGCTTCGTTTTTGACGGCCCTCCAGTGGAGGCTCGACGCGTCTGGAAGGTCGCGGAACTTGTCGGCGAAGTGCGGCTGTACATTGAACGTGAATACGCCGATTTGTGGGTAGAGGGTGAGATTTCCAATCTGCGCCTTGCGCCGTCCGGCCATGTGTACTTCACGTTAAAGGATGGTGATGCCCAGCTCCCAGCCGTGCTCTTCCGGCGACAAGCATCGCTTTTGCGTTTTCGTCCGGAAGACGGTCTTCAGGTCGTCGTGCGTGGGAAGGTGTCTGTCTATGAGCAACGCGGACAGATGCAGATCGTCGCGGAATTCATAGAGCCTGTTGGCGCTGGCTCTCTGCAAATTGCTTTTGAACAGTTAAAGGCGCGGCTGAAAGAGGAGGGTCTTTTCGATCCCAACAGGAAGATTCCGTTGCCGGCTTTCCCGCGCTGCGTGGGAATCATAACGTCGCCTGCAGGCGCTGTCATTCGCGATTTTCTGAACGTCTCTACGCGCCGCCATGCGCCCCTTGATGTCTTACTATATCCAGCGCCGATGCAGGGAGAAACCGCAGCTGCTGAAGTGGCTGCCGGCATCGCATTCTTCAATCGAGCGCGTTCTGTCGACGTGATCGTCGTTGCTCGCGGCGGCGGATCTATCGAAGATCTGGCGCCTTTCAATTCTGAGTTGCTTGCGCGAGCTATTGCCAAATCTGACTTGCCGATTGTTTCCGCCGTTGGCCACGAAACGGATTTCACCATCGCTGATTTCGTCGCCGACCTGCGCGCTCCGACTCCATCCGCGGCGGCGGAGATCATTACAGGTGCGTTGCACAACGTCGAGGAGCATGTTGAGCAGCTGTCGGCCCGGCTCCAGCGCGCATGCCGCTATCGAGTGATGCAGGCACACGACAGCTTTGCCCGAATGGGCGTAGAGACATCGCTCGCCAGTCTACGCGAAAGTTTTGCGCGCCGTCAGCAACGGATAGATGAGCTACGTTTCCGCGTCGAAGCCATCTGGAGTGCTGCGAGTCGCGGCCTTTCGGAGCAGTTGAATCTGCTAACAGAACGTTTGCGGCGCCAGGATGCGACACATCATCTTCGACTGATGCGAGAGCGGTTGGGAAGCTTTGAAAACCGGCTTATCAGCGCGCAGCAGGGCTGGATAAATACCAATTCGGCCAACATGCAAGGCTTGACGCGGCAATTGCACGCTCTCTCTCCTCTGGCTGTTTTAAATCGTGGCTACGCACTTGTGTTTGATGAGTCGGGCGCGCTGGTTAAGAAGGCGTCTGCGTTAACGCAGGACCAGCAAATCACGACCCAGCTTGCTCAAGGAAGCATCCAGAGCCGCGTAACGGAAATCGCTTCAGAAAGCGCCACTTAAGAATTATGAGAAAACTGTTCGGCACCGATGGAATCCGCGGAGTGGCTGGTGAATCACCGCTTGATCCCAAAACCATTTACGCGGTTGGACTGGCGCTCGCGCACCAGGTAAAGGCGAGCAACAACCATCCGCGCCTGATTCTCGGCATGGACACCCGCGAATCAAGCTCATGGATTGCCGCAGTGTTGAGTGCAGGAATTTCCGAGGGTGGCGCAAGCGTTGAGAGCGCCGGTGTCATCACGACGCCAGCCATTGCTTACCTTGCGCGCAAGCATACATTTGACGCGGGCGTGGTCATTTCAGCCTCTCATAATCCCTGGCGGGACAATGGCATTAAAGTCTTTGGTGGAAATGGCTATAAGCTTCCTGATGAAATAGAACTGCATATCGAGGAAGAGATATTTCTCCGGATGCCAGTGAGCATGGCAATGCCGGACGCCTGCGCTCTCACTGCCCTGCCAGTCAATCCGCAGTTCCGCGTAGATTATGAAGATTTTCTCCACGCGGTTGTGCCTGGACTGAATCTCGACGGCCTGCATCTCGTGCTGGATTGCGCCAACGGTGCTGCATCAGCTATAGCGCCGGAATTGTTCAGCGAGTTTAGCGGCAAGGTTGATCTCACGCACATCAATCCGAATGGCCGCAACATCAACTCTAACTGCGGAGCCCTGCACCCAGAGATTGTCGCTGCAGAAACTAAATCGCTTCACGCGGACATCGGGGTGACTTTCGATGGCGACGCTGACCGCGCTCTCTTTGCCGACGCCTCCGGCAAAGTGGTCAACGGAGACGCTGTGCTTCTGCTGGCTGCGCGCGATTTGCAAACGCGAAAGCTCCTGAAGCATGGCGTGGTGGTGGCCACAACCATGTCAAACATGGGCCTCGAAGCAGCGCTGCGCCGAGACGGCATCCGAATGCTGCGCGCGCCGGTTGGCGACAAGTATGTGTTGGAATGCATGCAGAAGGAGGATGCGGCGCTCGGCGGCGAGCAGTCCGGACACATACTTTTCCCACATCTTGCAACTACGGGCGATGGTCTGCTGACAGCACTTGTTGTGCTCGATATTGTTCGCCGCACAGGCAAGCCGCTGCATGAGTTGATTGCCGACCTGAAAGTCTTTCCGCAGGTCATCGTCAATATTCGAGTCAGAGAGAAAAAACCGCTTGATGAAATTGCATCTGTCGTAGGCACAATTCGCGACGCCGAGGAAGCACTTGCAGAAAATGGCCGCGTCATCGTACGTTACTCAGGAACCGAAGCACTGGCCCGTATTATGATCGAGTCCGAATCGGAAGACGCCATGCGGCACCATGCGGACCGGATCGCAGGAGCAATCCGCGAAGCGCTAGGCGCATAGCTATTCCAGGTCGCGCCAGTTTGTTCCGAATCCGCAATCGGCAACAATCGGAACCTTCAATTCAATCACATGCTCCATCTCGTGCTTGACCAGGTCCTGCACCTGCTCGGCCTCGTCTTCAGGCACGTCGAAAAGCAACTCGTCGTGGACCTGCAGAGTCATCACCGACTTCAGTTTCTCTTTCGCCAATCTGCCATCAATCCGGATCATCGCGAGCTTAATCAGGTCGGCCGCTGTTCCCTGCAATGGCGTGTTAACTGCTGTGCGTTCGGCAAATCCGCGCAGGTTGGCATTGCGGCTTTGAATGTCGGGGATAGGCCGGACTCGCCCGAACAGGGTCCGCACCCGCTGCTCGTGCCGCACTTCTTCGAGCAGGCGATCAATGTAGGCGCGCACTCCCTGATAGCGCGCGAAGTACGTGTCGATGTAGAGCCTTGCCTCATGCTGGTCGATACCAAGTTGCTGCGCCAATCCAAACGGCGAAATGCCATAGACAATGCCGAAGTTCACAGCTTTGGCGCGGTTGCGCGTTTCCTTGCTCATCTTGTCCACAGGAACACCAAAGACTTCCGACGCGGTGAGCGTGTGGATGTCCTGATCAGTTCGGTAGGCATGCACAAGCAAAGCATCATTTGAGAAATGCGCCATCAGGCGAAGTTCGATTTGCGAGTAGTCGGCGGAAAGGAGCACGCGCCCAGGCGCGGCGATAAAGGCCGCACGAATTTCCCGTCCAAGTTCCGTACGGATAGGAATGTTCTGCAGATTCGGATTGGTCGAGGACAGTCTTCCCGTTGCCGTGCCCACCTGATTGAATGTTGTGTGCACGCGGCCTTCCCTGTCAGCCAGCAGTGGTAGTGTATCCGCATAATTGGACTTCAGCTTGGCAAGCTGCCGGTACTCGAGCACCAGCCTCGGAACATCGTTGTGTGCGGCAAGCTCTTCGAGCACATCCTGCGCGGTGGAGACGACTTTGCCCTTGCCATATTTCAGCGGCTTCGGCAGGTTCATCTTATTGAATAAAACATCGCCGAGTTGCTTCGGCGAATTGATGTTGAAACGATGCCCACAGCGCTGGTAAATCTCTTCGCCTATGCGATGGATCTCCTTTGAAAGGCTTTCTCCCATTCGCTGCAACGCACCGAGATCGATGCGGACTCCGGCTTCTTCCATGCGCAGAAGAATGGGCACCAGAGGAAGATCGATGGTTTCGTAAACGCTGCGAGTGTCTAAAGCATCCGCCTCTTCGCGCAGGACCGGAGTAAGCGTCTGCACCGCATGAACAGCTTCTGGCAGTTGCTTTTCACCAGCTTCGCGCAGTGGATGATGGCTGAAGCGCGCAGTCACATCGCTCAACCTGTGCGAAGCGTGCGTCGGATTGATGAGGTACGAATAGAGCATCAGATCGTCCGGCGCATTTCTGAGCTGGACTCCGTGATGTTCGAGCGCACGCAGCGCTCCTTTCAGATCATGCACGCACTTGGGAATGGACTCGTCTTCGAGCACTTTCTTCACAGCATCCAGCGGCACACGCAGCGCCTGATCGCTGCTTACGGCAACGGCGGCCCGGAACTCCCGCTTTTCAGGAGTTGGCTGCTCTGCTGCGTCAACTAGATCGAGCAACGACATTGTCTTCAGTTCTGGCTTTTTTCCCTCGACCGTTTCGCCTTCCTGCTCACTGGATTGTTCAGCGACAGTCTCAAGTTCGGAAGTTGGTAGCGCAAAGGCAAAGCCACTTTGCCGCGCCTGTGCAATGAATGCTTCGATCTGCTCAGATGAAGGGTCGAGCAGATATTCCACAGGATGCTCCAACTCAGCCGGAGCAAGTTCCTTCAGCAAGGTGGTGAACTCAAGCTCAGTGAAGAGCTGACGGCAGGTATTCGCATCCGGCTGTTGCGTTCGCATTGCATTCAAGTCGAGCTCGATCGGCACTTCGCAATGGATGGTCACCAATTCCTTGCTCAACAGAATCGTGTCGCGATTATTTTCCAGAGACTCGCGATACGTCTTGCGCTTTACTTCCGCTGCGCGATCAAGAGCGGCATCGAGGCTGCCAAATTGCTGAATAATCTCGACCGAGCCTTTGTCGCCGATGCCGGGCGCGCCGGGAATATTGTCGACGGAATCTCCGCGCAGGGCCATTACGTCGATGACTTTCTCCGGCGGTACGCCGAGAGTTTCTTCTACCTTTGAGCGGTCGAGAACCAGGTTATCTTTTACCGGATTCAGGACCTTCACCTGGTGGTTGACCAGTTGCAGCATGTCCTTGTCGTTCGAGACAACATAAACAGGATGACCTTCTTCGGCAGCCTTCTTTGACAGCGTTCCGATCACATCGTCGGCCTCGAAACCTTCGGCTTCGAGTATCGGAATGCGGAAGGCATCCAGCGCGCGGCGGATGTATGGCAGTTGCTGGGCCAAATCCGGCGGCATTTCCGTGCGGTTGGCCTTGTAGCCGGCATAATCCACTTCATCGAAGGTCTGGGTTTTGATGTTGAACTTCCGGATGGTTGTCATCTCTTTCGCGCGCTCGTCGCGGAAGACCTTCCCGCTGATATCGAAGACGGCGGCGAAGTACTCAGGCTGGAAGTCGCGGCGCAGCTTGTTGATCATGTTCACGAAGACATAGGTGGCGGCAGTTGGCACGCCGTTGCGCGTGGACATGGGACGCTGCCGCTGCATCGCATGATAGGCGCGGAAGATGAAGGACATCGAATCGAGCAGGAAAACGGGCGGCTTGTTCGTTGAAGGCATCGAAGTTGAGTCTATCGCTTACGACACGAACATGCAGTCTCCGTAAGAAAAGAAGCGATAGCCAGCTTCGACGGCGTGTTTGTAGGCTGCGAGGACTCGTTCGCGTCCGCCGAAGGCGCAGGCCAACATCAGTAGCGTGGACTGCGGCAGGTGGAAATTTGTAAGCAGCGCATCGACAATGCGAAATTCGTATCCGGGCGAGATGAAGATGCTGGTTGCTCCGGAATGGGGTTCGAGCTTTCCGCACGGCGCGATGCTCGCGCAGTGTTCGAGCGTGCGGACGGTAGTTGTGCCGGCTGCGATGACCCTGCGTCCGTCGCGCTTCGCTGCGTTAACGGCTTTTGCTGTGGTTTGAGGCAGCGTGTAGTGCTCAGTATGCAGGTGAATCTCTTCGACTTTGTCGACTCGCACCGGCTGGAAGGTCCCAAGTCCGACGTGCAGCGTTAGGTATTCGATTTGAATTCCCCTTTCGCGTAATTTCTGCAGAATTTCTGGGGTGAAGTGCAATCCTGCCGTTGGAGCGGCGACCGATCCGCGCTGCTCGGCATAGACCGTTTGGTAGCGCTCCCTGTCGGCGGCGTTATCCGGGCGATGGATGTAGGGCGGCAGGGGTATGTGGCCCAGTTTCTCGATTGCGCCGTAAAAGTCAGCCACCGTCTCGAAGCGCAATGTCCGCTCTCCGAATTCTCCGTGAGCGATGACTTCGGCGTTCAGGGTGTTGTCATCGAAGGTGAGCCGTTCTCCTGTCAGCACTTTGCGTCCCGGGCGCGCGAGGACTTTCCATTCCCATTCGTTTACCTGTTCTGTAAGCAGTATCTGGATGCGTCCGGTGGTCTTGTGGCCCTTCTGCGTGTGCAGTCCGGCACGGTGGGCGAAGAGGCGCGCCGGGATAACCCGGCTGTTGTTCAGAACCAGGACATCGCCTTCCTGGAGTATGTCCGGGAATTCGCGGAAGCGGTGGTCTTCGTATTCTCCCGTATTGCGGTTGAGCGTGAGCATGCGCGCTCCCGCCCGGTCTTCGAGTGGTTTTTGCGCTATGAGTTCTTCGGGTAGATGGAAGTTGAAATCGGAGACTTGCACTGATTTAATTTTATCTGCACCAATTCACTCACAGTTCGATAAGAGTCCAGGGCTAAAGCCCTCTATCCCCTTTTTTTATTCACTTATTCACTGGCCTGGAAGGCCAGTGCTTCTACCCGGCTTTGCTTCGCAAAGCTATGTGGTTGTCTGCGTTCAGTCTTGCTCGTTCCATGGCTTCGTTGAGTTCCATTCGCTTTGCTTCGAGCATTGCCGCGTCGGCGTCTTTCGCCGGGGGCGCTACTGCGCGCGACCAGCTTACGATGACCTTCGAGAACGGTTTGGGGATGAGGAAGCGGTCCCAGGAATTCAGGGTCCATGCACGCTCTGGGAGTAGATAGAAGCTGCCGATTTCCCTCTGCGTTATCTGCGCCAACTTTACGGGACCCATCTTGGTCTGGTAGATCGGGCCTCGTGGACCGTCGGCAGTGAAGGCCACTGCGAATCCTCCGGACAGGATTTCCTGCATGGTAAGCATTACGGCTGCGCCTCCGAAAGAACTTGACCCGCGCACGGTCTCAAAACCGAGCAGTTCGAGCGTGCGGGCGATCAGCTCGCCGTCGAAGCTGCGACTGATGAGGACAGTGCAGCGGTACTTGCGGAAGTACCATCCGCAAGGTAGCGTGCACTGGTGCCAGAAGCAGAAGATTCCTTTGGCCGGAATTGGGGATGGAATGGCGCCGTCTTCGGCGATGACCTCGAATCGAAGCGTTGTCCCGATGGCAGCCAGAATCGCGGCGGTAAGGCGCGGGATAACAGCCAGCGCAATCCGCTGCGAGAGGGTGAAGTCTTTTCGGGTCACGTTCCTGATTTTATCCGGGCCTACCTCGCTCAATTCCAGCTATTGCCTTATCTTCTTTATTCAGAGGTTGCTTCCTTAAGAACCTTGTTGTTTGAGTGACTTCGTCTTTTCGACTTCCCCGCGAATCTATGGAGAACCGGTTCGTATTTCCAATCTCAATCCTCGCTAAAGCGTCTCCACTTTTCGCAGGCGAAAAGGATAGGCAACGCTCATTGGATGGCAGTGCTAATCCGTCGCGCTGCCTTTCCAACTGATTTACGCATCTTAGAAAATCGAAGGAGCGGGCCGTGTGCGACTGAAATGTTTTGTTCGAGGTTATGTCTTATTACTCGCGGTAATGGCTGGATGCGGTGTGTCGCCGTTCCACACTTCGCCGCCAACTGGACGGCAAGAGCCTGTTGCCTGCTGGGGCGACTCTTTGACACAGGGCAATCAGGATGGAACCGGAGTTAGTTATCCGGGCGAATTGCAGCAACTGCTCGGGGTTTCGGTTTACAACGGAGGTGTCGACGGCCAAACGTCCATGCAAATCACGGCTCGCATGCTTGCTGCCAAAAACATGTATGGCGATAAGGCCGTGATTTGGGCGGGCAGAGACAATTACAAGCAGCCGTCGGACCCGGAGTCGCAAATACTTTCAGACATTGCCTCGATGGCGAATGCTCTTACCTCTTCGCCCAAAAGATACCTCGTCCTGAGCGTTCCAAACTCAGACGGTATATGGGAAGTAAAGGGAACTCAGGTTTATAAGAGGATAATGTCACTCAACAGCGTTTTGGCAACGACTTATCCAGATCATTATCTCGACATCCGCTCGTACCTTGTCAGCCAGTATGATCCGACAAATCCGCTTGATGTGTTTGACCATAAGAATGACGTGCTGCCTGCATCACTCCGCGCTCACAATCTCACCGGCAGCCTGGCCGCACCTGTCGGGGAATCGGATACAACAATTTATATGAATGTAACCAGTGCAGTGCATCCGATCATATCGAATGTCCTCGCAATCGATTCAGAATTTATGTGTGTTACAGGGGTCACGGCGCCGACCTTACCCGGCACACCATATGTGCTCACAGTGCTTCGTGGCTATGCCAACTCAAAGGTCAGCCCGCACCTGGCAAATAGGGCAATGGTTGGAATTGATCCATTGCACCTTAATGCAAATGGCTACACAAAAGTAGCTCAGCAGGTTGCGAACTGGCTCAATTCGCACTAGCGCTGAGGCTTGTAATTTTGCCTTCGGCAGTATGTATCGTGCTTCCAGGTTGATGCTTCTAGCCTTTTACGTAAAAACCATTCAATGAAGAGCAACAACGCTCAGAATAAAGACGGCCGTGCCGATCCGCCGAGAAGCGAAGAGTTCATGGTGAAGATGTTGTGATGGCCTTCGCTTCCTCCCCAGGCGAACATGAGCGAGACCATGGGGAAACCGCCGGCCCGGAGTGTGATCCCAGCGGCGAAGCTGTCTTTCAGCTGATTGAAGTCGATATCGCTGCGCGCAACAGCGACTTTGGCCTGGTCTGCGAGAAAGCTGAAGCCGAAGGGGCCCCAGATCGAGTGCTCGAAGCTCTCGCGCATAAGCAAAACGTTCGGTGCGCGGAAACGATAGTCCTGATAGCTTGAGAGCGCCATTGCACCATTGACGTCAGAGCCGCCAAGAGTGGGCTGGAAATAGAACGGGACTGTGTTGACGGACGAGGCGAACGACTCGGAAAGCAGCATGCGAAAGCCGATCGAGCCATTCAGGTTTCGCGAGTGTGAGACCGGCGGGCACTTGTCACTAAGCTGTGCGCACTCATCCGGACCATGAACATCGGTGTTCGTTGCCGCTCCCGACTTAGTGTATCCGTAAAGGTAAAAATTATGGTTTAGGTCAACCGTCCAGCGCAGAAAAGAATGATGAGAGTCGGCTGAGGCTGCAAACTGCTGAAAGTTCCCTAGATAGTTCAATTGGAAGCGGTCTCCAAAAGTCGGCTTTATGCGCACACCTTCTCCAAACTGGGCCATAGCTGGCTGCGAACTCAGGCCCGGTGCGGTTGCGTCCGTATAAAGGGCTTCAATTGAGGGGTACGACTCGCCATGATTACCCCGCACGCTCACGAACCGGCCATTCATCTCTCCAAGCAGCGCAAGGTTAAGCGGTCGGATGGCCTTCCACTCATACACGGGCTTGATGGCGTTCACGCCGACAATTGTCTGCGTCATGCCGAAGACAGACTGTCCCGCAAGCGTGGAGCTGTTACCGAGTCCGAAGTAGAAGAGCTTGTTCAGCGAAATGGTCTGCGCATACAGATTAAGTACGGTGTTGGGATGAATGAAAAGCGGCGCCTTTGTTCCGGATGTCGATCCGGTTGCGCCTGCTCCTGAAGGCACAGGGTTAAGCACTT
This sequence comes from Alloacidobacterium sp., assembly GCF_035631355.1. Lineage (NCBI taxonomy): Bacteria > Pseudomonadati > Acidobacteriota > Terriglobia > Terriglobales > Acidobacteriaceae > Alloacidobacterium > Alloacidobacterium sp. Next base: position 7,634 of record NZ_DASQIX010000105.1, on the reverse strand, counting down.
TAATGTTCTCAGGCGGGGTGTGGATCATCTTCATATAGCCGCCTGCGCGGAAAGAGCCGTTGAATGAGCCCACCGCGTCCACGTCCCATGTCATACGCCAGTTTTTGGTGTTCTGGCCCGCCACGAAAGCCGCCCCAAGCGCGAAACCGTTTTGCGGCGGCATGCTTCCTGCCGCGATGTGCAATGGATGATCGGTGAAGAGCTCAATACCGCATCCGGGAATTCCCTTGACGCCGGTGCCTTTGCAAGCCTCCGCCATACGTTCACTTTCGCGCCGGAAATCTGCCTGTAACTTGCCTTCCTGAGCGAATGCCAGCAGAGACGCAAACCACAAGATCACCGCTACACTCCATCGCATATCGCCCCTCCTCAAAAGACTTGCGCTGCTATTTCTTCTTTGGCGCGACTTTGGTCTTTTTGTTTTTGGCGTTGTTGTTCGGGCCCTTCGGCGCTGACTCTTCGGCCACGGCGGCAATTTGCAGCACAGGCGCCCGTTTCTTCGGCGCGGGTCTTACGCGCTGCCTGGCTGCATCTACGTGTGCGCGATGGATCGCCGCTGTTACTTCGCGAATGTAGTTGGCGACTTCCCCTTCAGTCTTGATGGCGTTGACATAAATATCCGTGCGATAGCGCAGCGGGAGCCGCTTCTCCGCCTCGTGCATATGCTCCACCTGCGACAGCAACAGAGCATTCGCAGGACGGTTCGGGTTCATTGCGTCTTTTGGCGGTCTGGGGACTTGAATGATGGCCATTGGCTGCCTCCTCCTTGCCTGCGTTAAACATCAAACTCGGGACAATCATTCCGCATGGCCGCGAGCGAAAGCAGGTTCCTTGCCGGGTCGACGGGCTGCGTCTTTGGCTCAAGAAATACGTCTGCGTTTTTTTCGCGGGGCGAGCGTGGGCCGTAATCTCCCAGGAAGAATTTCGTGACTGTCCCTGGAATCGAAGCATGATCGAATGTGCGATCGACCACTGTTCCCTTCTGAATCCAGGGCGAGATGAGCACGGCCGGCACTCTCACGCCTAGCCGGTCGAAGTTGAATGCTGTTCCTGTTCCCGTATCGTTTGCCGAAGCTGTGAATTGATCCGGAGGGCACGCGGGAGGAACGACGTGATCGAAGATGCCACCGTGTTCGTCGTAGACAACGAGGAGCGCTGTGCTGGCCCATAGCGCCGGATTCTTTTTAATTGCCATGTACACCTGCGCTATGAACAGCTCTCCCGCCTGCACGTTGTGGTCAGGATGCTGATCGCTCGCGACCTCCTCTCCTGTATCGGTGTCGTGATCGGAGTAATTCGGTTCAACGAAGGAATAGTCAGGCAGCTGGCCTTTGCTGCAGTCGCTCAGGAACTGATCGAAGGTGCCAAACAGCTCCGGCTGATTCTGCAGCAGGTTGACGATCTCCATCGTCGAGCTGGCTACGTCGTAGTAGTAGAGCTTGGATGTGTGCTTCGGAGATGCATTGATCAGGCGGCTGTAGATGCTCTGGAACGGTTCGCTTATGTACAGGAGATTCATATCGACACGTCCGAATGATGTGCCGTAGTGCGCGAAAGCGCGATTGCAGATCGTTGGGCCTGGGATTGAGGCGAACCAGCGATTAAAAACGGCGAACTCCGACGCGAGAGTCGTCAACACGGGCAGCTTTTCCTTCGGGAAGTAGTACATGATCTTCTGCGAGTGCTGCACGTCTCTTCTCTGGTTGAAATAGCTCTTGATGAACCCCTGCATGTTCGCGGTGCGATTCGCGCTCGTATCTCCACCGAAGATCTGAATATCCACGGCAGGAAAATGATGATCGGGATCGGGATCGACTTGGCCTTGAAATTCCGCCAGCGGTTGCGGCTTCACTTGCGTGCCGTTGGTGTCCGGATTGCTTATCGCATTTTGAATGCCATCGATGCGCGGATCATCGGCGCCGAGCGAGCCGAGCATGTGGTCAAACGAGCGGTTCTCCATCATCAAGACGACGATATGCTGGAGACCATCGAGTCCGGGTGCTGATCCATTTGCCATTCATGACTCCATTGGATGAAGTACTGCCAGGTTGCTTTTACTTCAATCACGAGCGCAAGGGCAATGCCTAATCGGCCAACAGTCGATAGTGCGGCGGCAAGTGCTGCCGTTTCTCAAATCGACTCGCCAGCACTTGCATCTGTGTTATATCGGGGGATGTGAGAGACAAGTTTTACTCCAGTGAGTGCACTTATGCCAAGTCTTTGTATCAGGGATTAAGTAAATCGCCGGCCCCGGCGAAGGAGACCCCAGAATGATTGGTGAGGAGTCAACAAACAGACAAGAATTCGGGTGTCTCCCCTTGCAGTTGGTTGCAATACTTGCCGCAGCGGGACTGGTTATGGCCGGATGCCACAAGCCAATTACACAACAGACTCCGTCACTCAGCGTACCTGGACCAGTCGAGCATCTGGCTGTGGTTCGCGGCGATAACATGATTTGGCTCACCTGGACTATGCCTCACAAGACAACAGACGGACACAAAATTAAGACCGACATCACCATACAAGTGTGTCGGCGCGAGGATATTTCCGGAACCTGCACCAATGCAGGAGATTCGTTCCTCCTAGCTCCAAGCGCGACTGGATCATTTTCTGAGATGCTACCTCCAGAACTCACATCAGGACCTGCGCGAGCTCTGTATTATTTCGTGGAGTTAAGGAACAGCAATGGCCGGTCGACGGGATTGACCAATAGCGTATGGACAGTGGCAGGCAATGGTCCCTCACCCATTGTGGAGTTCACCGCCGTGACGCACGAAAATGGTGTACTGCTACGTTGGAAGCCATCCAGTTCGGGAGATAATCCGAGTGACACGGTGATTCGGGTGTACCGCAGGCTTTTGACATCGACTCGCGTCGCGCAAGCACAATTAGCGGAGCAGAAGCTGCTAATTGAGTTACCCGGGACATTTGACCATGCTGTTGACAATGAGGTTCACGTCGGCAGCATTTATGAGTATCGGGTTCAATGCGTTGGCAGAGTCACCGTAAATAAGCAAACGCTTGAGTCGCCGGGCCGATTTTCCTTACCAATACGCATCCAGGTAGGAAGTGCCGGGCCGTCTTCAGCGGGACTTGACAAATCAGACTGACAAATCAGGCTAGTGTCTGGACGGATAGGTGCCAATCTAGCTGTATCTCAACCATCTCAGCATTTCCGGGATAGTGGCCCGTTTGCCGTACATGAGGATTCCGATGCGGTAGATGCGCGACGAGAACCAGACGACGAAGACGACCGAGAGCAGCAACAGGACGAGCGACAGGGCGATCTGCCACATGGGCGGGAACTGCGAGGCGATGCGCAGAAACATGGCGATAGGCGCGCAGGGTGGGAAGAGCGACACGACCACCGACCAGAAGGAGTTGGGGTTGCTCATGATGAAGGTGATCATGCTGAAGCTGAGCCAGACAGGCACGGCGGCCAGCGGGGCATATTGCTGGAGTTCCTGCTCGCTCTCGCAGGTGGCGGCGAGGCCGGCGAAGAGCGTGCTGTAGAGGGCGTATCCGAGCAGGAAATAGACTGCGAAGAGGATGATTTCCGGAATCGAGATATGAATCTGGAAGTCGCCCGTCATCACGCTGGCGGCGAGCGCTGTGGTTGAGAAAATTCCGGCGGCGGCGGCCCAGATGGCAAGCTGCGTGAGGCCGACTGCGCCGATGCCGATGAGCTTTCCAGCAAGCATGTTTTTTGGCTCGACGGTCGAAAGCATGACTTCAAAAATGCGTGATGTCTTTTCCTGAATGACTGACCGGCCCACGTTCATGCCGTACATCATGACGGTGAAGGTGAGCAGGAAGGCCATGACGTATGCGGCGATGAAGGTGCCCAGCGTGCTCGAGTCCATCTCTTTGCCGTCGCGTACCTGGCGGGTCTTGATCTTGACGCCTTTAGTAAGCGTGGCGGCATCGGTGGCGGCGACGCCGTGGCCGGTGAGCTGCTGCTGCAGGATGGCTTTGTCCAGCGAGTCGGAGAGACGGCCTGCAGTGGTGAAGTCGCCGGAAGATCGTCCGGCATAGATGGCGGTTGTTTTGCCGCTGCTTGCGTCCTGGGTGAGCCACAGGTATCCGTCAATCTGCTTCTGGCTGACCTGGTCGATGAGCTGCTGGCGGTCGGAGGCGGCGGCAGGCGCGACGACATCGACCTTGAGGTTGGCGTCCTTGTCAGTAAGCAGTTGCGCGCGCACGTCTTCCGCCAGCGTAGCGTTATTGGCAGCGACGACGAAGTGCTCGCCGGAGCCTGAATACTTACCTGCAAGCACAGAGATCGCGATGACGACGGCGAAGATCACGGGGATGAGAATGGTGGTGATCTTGAAGGCCTTGCCGCGCACCTGCTCGAGGTATTCGCGTTTGGCGATGAGCCGGATATCACGCATCGACTTTTTCTCCCACGGTCTTGATGAAGATCTCTTCGAGTGACGGCTCGATCAACTCGAATCTATAGATGGCCGCCTTTTCTGCCGCGGCGTGGAGGAGACTCTGCGCGTCGGCGTGCGGCTTGAGCCTGATATCGACGTGACTGGAGTAGTCCTTATATTCAGCGATCGCGGGGTGGTTGAGGAATGCGTTGTCGCCTTCAAAGTCGATGATGACATGGTTGCGCTCGTAGCGCGATTTGACCTCACGCATGCCGCCGGAGAGCACTCCTTCGCCGCGGTTGACGAGGCAGATGGCGTCGCAGAGCTTCTCAACCTGGTCCATGCGGTGCGTGGAGAAGAGGATGGCGCGGCCCTTTTTTTTGAGGTCGACCAGCGTGTCCTGCAACAGCGTCGTGTTGACGGGGTCGAGGCCGGAGAAAGGCTCGTCCATGATGATGAGCGCGGGGTCATGCAAGAGCGTGGCGATGAACTGGATTTTCTGCTGCATGCCCTTAGAGAGCTCTTCGGTTTTCTTGTCGGCGGCGTCGAGAATCTGCAGGCGCTCGCACCAGTCATGGGAGCGGCGACCGGCAGTGGCGGGGTCGAGGCCGCGCAGTTGGCCCATGAAAATGAGTTGGTCCATGACTTTCATCTTTTTGTAAAGGCCTCGCTCTTCGGGCAAATAACCGACGTTTTTGAGGCTCTCGCGTGTGAAGGGTTTGCCGAGGAGGTTGACTGTGCCGGAGTCGGGCATAGTGATGCCGACCATCATGCGAATGGTGGAGGTTTTGCCTGCTCCGTTGGGGCCGAGAAGGCCGAACATGGTCCCGGCGTCGATGCGGAAGCTCAGGTCTTTGACGGCTATTTTGTTTTCATATGACTTTGAGATGCGGTCCAGTTCTACGACTGCGGCCATGCGTTCTCCTGGGGGATGGGGACAGTTTAGCAGGGGCAGATTGTTGGCCGGGATGCGATTTGTTTTACCGCAGAGGACGCTGAGGCTGCGCGGAGGTGCGCTGAGGAAAATCTTTCACCATCCTTCGGCTTCGCTCAATGCAGGCTCCGGACGCGGTAGCACAGAGAATCAGCAGTTAAAGCTGATAGCATCCATTCTGTGCCGGGGCTGGAAACACACGTTCAATTTGTGAAGGGCATTGGGCCGCGCATTGCCGAAACACTCGCCGCCAAGGGCATCTCGACGGTTGAGGACCTGCTGTATCACCTGCCGTTTCGATATGAGGACCGGCTGCATCCACAGCCTCTGAACGAATTGAAGGGTGGCGAGATGGCGAGCGTCATCGGCGAGGTGCGCGGCACAGTGCTGCTGCGGACGCGCTCGATGCCCATCTTCGAGATGACGGTTGGGCAAGGCATCTCTTCACTCAAGTGCATGTGGTTTCACGGCACGTATCTCAAGGACAAGTTTCATTCGGGACAAATGCTGGCGCTTTACGGCAAGGTGGAGGCGTCGCGTTCAGGGCGCGGCTTCAAGATGATTCAGCCGCAGGTGGAGGTTTTGTCGAGTGATGAAGAAGAAGGCGATCTGCTCGAAGTTGGGCGGATTGTTCCTGTGTATGAATCTCTGAGCGGAAACAAGCTGACAGCACGGTGGATTCGGCGGATCGTCTACAGGCTGATCGGTGAGCTTGAGGGGCATGTGCTGGAAACCCTGCCGTGCGCGCTGATCGAGCGGCTTGCATTGCCGGGCCGCGAAGAAGCTCTGCGGAGTGTTCACTTCCCTCCTGCGGGAACGCCCATGGTGAAGCTTCAGGGCTCGACGACGCTGGCGCACAGGCGGCTGATTTTTGAAGAGCTGTTTTACCTTGAACTGGGATTGGAACTGAAGAGGCGGCGCTTTAAGGAGCGCGCCGGAATTGGGTTTGAGACCACGGAGAAGGTGCGCACGGCGATCCGCGAGATTCTGCCCTTTCATCCGACAGCGGCGCAGAAGCGGGCGCTGGGTGAGATCGTTGCCGATATGCGGCGGCCTTCTCCGATGCGGCGTCTGCTGCAGGGCGATGTGGGGTCGGGTAAGACCATCGTTGCGCTGCAGGCGATGCTGGTGGCGATTGAGAACGGCTATCAGGCGGCGCTGATGGCGCCGACGGAGATTCTGGCAACGCAGCATTATCTGGCGGCTAAAACGCTGCTGGAGCGGTCGTCACGGCACTATCGAATTGTATTGCTGACGGGATCACTCGATGACGATGTGAAGCGGCTGGCGCGCAGCAGGATTTATCAGGGCGAAGCGGATCTGGTCATTGGGACCCATGCGCTGATTGAGGAGAAGGTCGAGTTTGCGAAGCTGGGCTTGATTGTGGTGGATGAGCAGCACCGGTTCGGCGTGCTACAGCGCTTCCGGTTAATGAAGAAGCCGAGTGATGCGGAGCCCGATGTGCTGGTGATGACGGCAACGCCGATTCCGCGGACGCTGGCGCTGTCTTTATATGGCGATCTGGATTTGAGCGTGCTCGATGAATTGCCGCCGGGACGCACGCCTATTGTGACGCGGAAAGTTTCTGATGAGCGCGCGGATGAGGTCTGGAAGTTTGTGCGCGAGCAGGTAGGTAAGGGCCATCAGGCGTATGTCGTCTATCCGGTAATTGAGGGTGCGCGGGACGACCAGCCGGAACTTGATTTTGTTCCGCTGGAGGGAGAAAAAGACGGCGAATTAGCATCAAAGTCGCGCAAAAAAGGGGCAATTAAGACGCAAAATGCTGCACTTTTTGACAAGCCAACGCTCAAGGCCGCTACGGACATGTACGAGGCGCTTCGTACCGGCGCTTTAGCCGGGCTGCGGCTCGGGTTGCTGCATGGACGGCTGGATTCGGATGAAAAAGAAATTGTGATGCGGCGCTTTCAGCGTGGCGAGATCGACGTGCTGATCTCGACTACTGTGATTGAAGTGGGCGTAGATGTGCCGAATGCGACAGTCATGGTCATTGAACATGCGGAACGCTTCGGGCTGGCGCAACTACACCAGCTCCGCGGGCGCGTCGGACGCGGGGCGGCGAAGTCGTATTGCATTTTGATGACTGGCGGCAAGGTTTCTCCGCAGGCCGAGGAGCGTCTGGCGGCGATGGTTCGCACGCAAAATGGATTTGAACTGGCGGAGCTTGATCTGCAACTGCGTGGGCCCGGGGAGTTTTTCGGGACGAGGCAGGCTGGGCTGCCTGATTTTCGCGTGGCGAACCTGGTGCGGGACCGGGAGTTGCTGGAGTTGGCGAAGACGGAGGCGGCGCGGTTTGTGGACCATCC